>CALMWA010000015.1 GCA_937873125.1 uncultured Actinomycetes bacterium
ATAAGATAAGCTACCCAGTTGATCTTATAGAATTCAGGAGGTGGGTTGAGGGCGATGACCAACTCTTGCTGGTGGACAAACTAGAGCAAGAAAAGAGAGTCAAGCCCACTCCTGTAAGTGGATTGCAGACTTACGATGCGGAGTTCTACAAAAAGGAGTACAACAAGAATAGCGCGAAGGACTTCCTCAAGTATGTCAAAGAGGTTGAATCAATCATAAAGGCAAGAGAATGGCCTTTAGAAACCAACTACAAGAAACACTATTGCAGCTTTAAAGCCGGATCCTTCAACGCTTTCGGAATACATTGGATTGGCTCCAAGACCTTTGCTTTTTTCTTCAAGCTTAGCGAGCATCAGGCCAAGAATATCTCGATCGATATGACAAGGTATGACAATCAATGGAAACAGGCTCTCTATTACATAGATCCTAAGGAAACTAAAACAACGGATTACTTACCTTTATTTGAGTTGTCGTACAAAAAACTAACCGGAGACTAGCTACCGGAGCACACAGAAAGAGAACATACCCATCTTGCCTTCAGAAACTCGCACAGCCTTCATCACCGGCACCGCCCGAGGCATCGGCCGTACTGTCGCACTGACTTTAGCCGAACGCGGCTATCGCATCGCCGCAAACGACCTGCACGCTCCAGAAGAGACGCTCGAAGATCTCCGACGCGCCGGGGCGAAGAGCCTCTCCGTTCCGGGCGATGTCTCGGACGAAGCGACGGTGCGTGGGATGGTCGAGTCGGTGATGGGCGAGTTTGGGCGAGTGGACGTGCTCGTCAACAACGCCGGCATTAGCGCCATCACGCCCGCCGAGGAGACCACACTCGCCGACTGGGAGCGGACTCTCGCCGTGAACCTGACCGGACCATTCCTTACGTGCCGGGAGTTCGGAAAGGTGATGCTGGAGCAGGGGGAGGGGAGCATCGTGAACATCAGTTCGGTGGCGGGACTTCTCGGGATCGGGGACCGGGCGGCGTACAACGCGAGCAAGCACGGCCTCGTAGGACTTACGCGGACGCTCGCCGCCGAGTGGGGCGGACGCGGGGTGCGGGTGAACGCCGTGTGTCCCGGCTGGGTGAAGACGGAGATGGACGAGGAGGACCAGGGAGCAGGCGGTTACACCGACGCGGACATCGAAGGCCGTACCCCGATGGGCCGCTTCGCGGCTCCCAAGGACATCGCGCGGGCCGTAGCATTTCTCGCCGACCCGGAATGGAGTGGCTACGTCAACGGCCACACCCTCTCCGTGGACGGCGGCTGGTTCGCGGACGGGAGCTGGGAGAGCCTGCGCCGCCGCAAACAGGTCTAGCGGGTCAGGCGCCGCCCTCCGGCTCGGGCTGAACAAAGATCGAACGCGCCAGCGGCTCTCCGAGCGAATGACTCTCTCCGTCTTCGTCCCGAACTGTGACGACGGCGTCTAGCTCCCTCACCTCTCTTATCTCCAGCACCCGTCCCGGTACAAGGTTGTGGGCCGCCAGATAGTCCAGCATCGAGGCGTCCTCGTCGCTGACCTTGTAGATACGAACCCTCCGTCCCGCCGCCGCGTCGCTCAGAGAGAAGGAGTCGTCCCGCTCCAGCGCGCCCTCCGCGGTCGGGATGGGGTCGCCGTGCGGGTCGTGACCGGGATGCCCCAGGAACTCCGCCAGCCGCTCCGTGAACCCGTCCGAGACGGCGTGCTCCAGGCGCTCGGCCTCTTCGTGAACCTCCTGCCACGAGTATCCGAGGTGCTGCAACAGGAAGGTCTCGATCAGCCGGTGACGGCGCACCAACCGCAACGCCTCCACCCGCCCTAACTCGGTCAGCGAAGCCCCCCGGTAGCGCTCGTACTCGACCAGCCCCATCTCCTGCAGGCGCACGAACATGTTGGAGACCGAAGCCGGAGAGACCAGGAGCCTGTCCGAAACTTCCTTGGTAGAGGCGGT
>CALMWA010000016.1 GCA_937873125.1 uncultured Actinomycetes bacterium
TGATGGCCGCCGGGCGTGTTGCGCTCGCGCCAGCGGATCTCGGCGGTCGCCTCGTATCCGTCCATCTCGGGCATCTGTACGTCCATCAGCACTGCCGCGTAGTCGGCGCGGCTCAGGGCCTCCAGGACGCCGAGGCCATTTTCGGACACATCCACCCGGTAGCCGAGCTTCTCGAGCATCCGCGCGGCGACCTTCTGGTTCACGGCGTTATCTTCGGCCAGCAGTACGCGCGCGCGGGAGGTGGCCTGTAGCTCGCGCAGGCTGTGGCGGGTAACGAGCTGCCTCCGCGCTTCCTCGGCCGGATCCTCCTCCAAAGGATCTCCCATCACCGTCGCCAGGGCGTTGTAGAGTTCGGACTGCCTTACGGGTTTGGTGAGGTAGGCCTCTATACCGGCCTGGCGCGACTGCTCGCCGTCCCCCCGATGGCCCATGGAGGTGAGCAGAACTAGCCGGATAGATGAGATCGCGGAATCGCTCTTGATCCTCCGGGCCAGTTGCATACCGTCCATCTCCGGCATCTGCATGTCCAGGACCGCGAGGTCGTAGGGCTCTCCGGCTTCGGCCGCCGCGCGGAGCTTCTCCAGTGCGCTCCGGGCGTCCTCAGACACGTCGTTCTCGATTCCCCACGATGAGATTTGTTTGCAGAGGATCTTGCGGTTCGTCTCGTTGTCATCAACGACGAGGACCTTGAGACCTTCCAGATCGCCGAGCGGACGTCTCGGCACCGTAGGTCCTGGTTGCCTGGCGAGTTGTAGCGTGAAGCAGAAGGTGCTGCCGGCTCCCGGCGCGCTCTCCACGTCGATGTCTCCGCCCATGATATCGATGAGTTGCTTGGAGATCGCCAGTCCGAGCCCCGTGCCGCCGTACTTGCGCGTCGTGGAGGTATCGGCCTGGGTGAAAGATTGAAAGAGCTTGCGTTGCTGCTCTGCGCTTATCCCTATCCCGGTGTCGGAGACGGAGAACCGGATCTTCACGGCGTCATCCAGATCCTCTGCAAGCTCGACCTTCAGGACGACCTCGCCTCTCTCGGTGAACTTGATGGCGTTGCCCAGGAGGTTGGTCAAGACCTGCCGGACGCGGCCGGGGTCTCCCCTCAGAGCCGTCGGCACGTCGTACTCGATGAGGTTCGCCAGCTCCAGTCCCTTGCCGTGCGCCTTCTCTGCCAGAAGACTCATTATGTCCTCGACTACGACGCGCAGGTCGAAGTCTATGGTCTCAATGTGCATCTTGCCGGCCTCTATCTTCGAGAAGTCCAGGATGTCGTTAATGATCACCAGCAAGCTCTCTCCCGAGAGACGCACGGTCTGGGCGAACTCGCGCTGCTCCGGCGACAGAGGCGTATCCAGCAGGAGTTCCGTCATCCCGATAACGCCGTTCATGGGCGTGCGGATTTCATGGCTCATGTTTGCCAGGAAGTCGCTCTTGGCCCGGTTTGCGGCGTCGGCGGCTTCGCGGGCTCTTTCGAGCTCTTCCTCAACCCTGCGGCGCTCGGTGACGTCGCGGGCGTTGATCACGACACCACTTACGGTTGGATCGCCGAGCAGGTTATTGTAGTGTGACTCGATATGCCGCCACGAACCGTTCGCGTGCCGAATACGCAACTCTATAGGTGAGGAAGGGCCTGGGCGGCTCAGGATATCGGCGACGAAGCTTTGCACCCGCTTGACGTCGTCGGGGTGTACGAAGGAGAGGCTGTTTTGTCCGGTAAACTCTTCTGGCTTATAGCCCAGAATCCGCTCAATCGCCGGGCTCACATAGCTTATAGAGCCCTCCTCATCGCGGATCATGGTGATGTCGGATGAGTTCTGGATCAGGGAGCGGAAGCGCTCCTCGCTCTGGCGTTGATGCAAATCCTCGATGAGGTCCGCGCGTTCCAGCGCCAGTGCGGCCTGGGAGCCGAGAGTCTCGAGTGCGTACTTGATGTCGCCGATGAGGGGCGAGTCGCTGGCTACCACGATTCTGCCCGCGAACTGGCTCCGAACCATCAGCGGGACCATGAAGAACGCGCCTGTTTTGGTACTGAAGCCAAACGCATCCCGAAACTCGGCGGTCTCTCCGGGCCGGAGGTTGACAGTCCGCCCTTCTAGGAGCGGTATGCGGACTCTATCGGGAAACGTATGGATATAGGTCTCTTTACCCTTGATCTCCGATGCTTGGTGACCGGAGGCTTCTACGCAGAGGTCTTTCTCGGATGAGCCGGACCAGATGCTCACCCTGGTTCCCGGAGCATCTTCTACAAAGGGAAGGACAGCCTCCAGCGCCGCCGAGTAGATGTGCTCCCGGTCCGGGGCTGCTACGAGCGCGGCGCTTACGTTCCTCAGGGCCTCCTCACGGGCGATCGCTCGCTCGTGCCTCGCCAGAGTGTCCTTGAGATCAGCCAGGGTGCTCTGAAGCTGTGCGGTGCGTTCTTTGACCCGCTCCTCCAGGGTCTCGTTGAGTTGCCGGATCTCCTCCTCGGCCCGCTGACGCTCAGTTACGTCCTGTACGGTGCCGATCATCTCCACGGGGTTGTCCTCTTCGTCGAAGACGACCCGCGCCCGCCGGTAGACGACGCGCTCCTCGCCATCCGGCCGGACTATGCGGTGGGTATAGTCGTAAGGCTCGTTCCGGTAGAGAGCGCCCTCGATAGCCTGGCCAAACATGGCGCGGTCGCTGGGATGCACTATCTCTCTTAGCCTGTCGAGGGTCGGAACGAAAGCACCGGGCTCGTAGCCGTAGATGCGGAAGACCTCGTCCGACCACGACACGTCGCCGGTGGTTATGTCCCACTCCCAGCTCCCGAGATGGGACATCCGCTGCGCCTCGGCCAAGCTCGCTTCGCTCTGCCGCACCGCTTCTTCGGCCAGTTTGCGCTCGGTGATGTCTTCTACTATGGCGACGAGAAAACGCGAATGGCCTTCGTCGTCCCTTGCGGACGTTACCGTCGGCCTCACCCAGATCGTGCTGCCGTCCTTTCGGATGTATCGTTTCTCTCTCTGATAGTGGCTCAGGTTACCGGACTTTAGATCTTCGGTGAGTTTCCAGTCTTCTTGCACGTCGTCCGGGTGAGAGAGATCCGCGAGGGGCTTGCCGACAAGCTCCTCGCGCTCGTAGCCGACTATCTCCATAAATGCGTGGTTGTGTTCCACAAGTACCCTGTCGGGGGTCGCCATCGCGATGCCCACCGGGGCCTGCTCGAAGATAGCACGGAAACGTTCCTCACTATCTTTGAGCGCCTTCTCCGCTTGTTTGCGCTCGGTGATGTCGATCTGAATCCCCTGCCAGTACAGAGGTACGTCGTCCTCGTCCCGCACCAGGAAGGCCTCGTCCCGGATCCAGACCACCCGCTCGTCGCGGCAAACGACACGGTACTCCATCTCGAATGGCTCACCGGTTTGCTCGGTACGCATGTCCTCTTCCAGCACGCGCTCGCGGTCATCGGGGTGAAGGATCTTGATCCAGAGTTCCGGATCTTCCTGGAAGGCTTCCGGCGGGTAGCCGGTCTGAGCTTCTACCTGTGGGCTCGCATACATCGTCGTCCCGGTCGCTTCGTCCGGCCCCGCTGCCGTCTGGCGGTACACGACCGCCGGCATCTGCTCTACGAGCGAGCGGAAGCGCAGCTCTGCCTCCTGCAGATCCCTCTCGGCCTTCTTTCGCTCGGTGATGTCTCGGACGGCGCTGACGCGGACCGCGCGGCCCTGGTAGAAGGACATCCTGGCACGAACCTCCACGTCGAAGGGCGCGCCGGCTTTCGTGAGCCCGACGATTTCGTAGGGCTCTTCGAAATTCGATTCGATGTTGCGTATTACGGATTGCCGGAATTCTGGAGCTACGAAGTCCAGGATCTTCTTCCCAAGAATCTCACGTGGTTCGTAACCGAACATCTCGGCGAACGCGCGATTGGTCTCAAGAATCCATCCCCGCTCGCTTATTAGGATGCCCTCGAAGGTTGCGTCCGCAAGGCCCCGGAAGCGTTCCTCGCTCTCGCGCAGGGCTTCCTCGGCTCGCCGGCGCTCCGTTGTGTCCATCATCGAGCCGAGCATCCGCACCGGAGCACCGTCGTCCGCGCGCACTATGTAGCCCCGGTCCACGACCGTCGAGTGTTCGCCATCGGCGCGGCGAAAGCGATACTCGCAGGACCATGATTCTCCGCTCCCGTCGAGGACTTTTTGCAGGCTCGACAGAACCTTTTCCCGGTCGTCCGGGTGGATTCGCTCTTCCCACCATTCGCCGGTCTCGCCGATATCGCCGGCCGAGTAGCCGAGCATGGCTTCGATCGCGCCGTCCCAGTGTTGTGTCTTGCTCTCGAAATCGTTGTCCCAGATCACCTCGTTGGTGGCCTGAGAGATCAGCCGGTAACGCTCCTCGCTCTCGAAGATTTGCCGCTCGGCCTGCTTGCGCTCGGTGATGTCGGTAGCAACGCCGATAACGCCCGCGACCTCGCCGTTGTCGAAGAGCGGAGAGTAGGAGGTATCAAAGACGAGGTCTCCTATTTCGTCCAGGGTGGTAACTTCCTCTCCCGCGAGCGCGCGTCGGACGTTCTCCAGGATGCCGGGATGGTCCCGATGCACCTCGAAGATCGAACGCCCTACAATGTCTCCAGGCTTGCGACCCAGGATCTCCAGACCTCGACCATCCGAGACCGTGTACACGCCATCGCGGTCCAGGGCGAACAGAATCACAGGGACGTTGCCCACGACGGTCTGCAAGCGTTCCTCGCTCTGGCGCAGAGCTTCTTCCGCCCGCCGTCGCTCGGTTATGTCTTGAAGCATGCCAACCAGAAGCCGCGGCTCTCCCTCGGCATCGTGGACCACGGAGATGGTCAGGTGGATCCAGACGACCGTACCGTTTTTGTGGAGGTAGCGCTTTATCCTCTCATACCGGTCTACGCGACCGGAGAGTATCTGCTCAACGTATGCGGGGTCTTCGCGGGCGTCTTCGGGATGCGCGATCTCGGAGATGGACATCCCGCGCAACTCTTCCTCGCTGTAGCCGAACATCTCCTGATAAGCCCTGTTTGTCTGTAAAAGCGTCCAGTTTCGCGGGTCGGCCGTACACACGCCCACGGCGCTCTCTTCGAAGATTGCCCGGAAACGTGCCTCGCTCTCGCGGATCTGCTCCTCGGCCCGCTTGCGCTCGGTTATATCTTGCATCTGGGCGACGAAGTAGAGTGGCCCGCCGTCCGCGTCGCGAACGAGAGAGATGTTGGCCTGCGCCCACACGAGATGTCCGTCGGCGTGGAGGTAGCGCTTCTCGTGCTGGTAGCTGTCGATCTCACCTTCCCGTGCGCGGCGGGCGTAGTCTGCGGTATCGTGGCGATCCTCGGGGTAGGTCATATCGTGGAAAGTGGTCGCCAGCAGTTCCTCTTCTTCGCGACCGAACATCTTGCAAAGCGCCCGGTTGACGCGCAGGTAGCGTCCGCTTACCGGATCGGTGAGCGCCATGCCGATGGCCGCGTTGTCGAAGGCGCTTCGGAAACGCTCCTCAGCCTCGCGCAGTTCGTTCTCGGCCTTCAGTCGCTCGGTGATGTCACGGGCCGAGGCGAAGAGGAGTCTCTCCCCGCCGTAGTCCACGGAGCCCACGTGCACCTCGACCGGGAACGTCGTGCCGTCCTTGCGCCGGTGCAGGCCGCGATGGACACCCGCTACCCTTCCCGGCTCACCCGCCAGAGCCCGCTCCCAGAGTGTGCCGCCCTCGCTGGTCGACTTGTCCTCTCTGGAGACGAGATTCGTCGCAAAGTCTCTTATGCGTAGTGAAAGCATCTCCTCGCGGGTGTAGTCCAGGGAACGGCAGGCCTCCTCGTTACAGTCCACGATGTGTCCCTGCGCGTCATGGACCAGAAGGGTATCCACGGACTGCTCGAAGAGTTGCCTGAAGCGCTGCTCGCTCTCCCGGACAGATTTCTCCGCCCGCTTGCGCGCGGTTATGTCCCGGATGACGCCGGTGAACAGCCGTTCGTCTCCGAGACGCGCCTCTCCGAGCGAGAGCTCCAGCGGGAACTCCTCGCCGCTCTTCCGTAGCCCCGCCAGTTCCACCGGACCTTTGTCGATCACGTGCGCCTCCCCACCTCCCAGGTAGCGTCTAAAGCCGGCCTCGTGCGGACCCCGGAACCGCTCGGGCATGAGCATCCTCAGAGGTTGTCCGAGTATTTCCTCGGCGGAGTAGCCGAAGGTCTGTTCCGCTCCGGGATTGAACGTGCGGATGATACCGTCGGCGGACATCGTGATGATGGCGTCTTGCGCGGTGTCCACGATGGCCCGGGTGCGCGCCTCGCTACCTCGCAGAGCTTCCTCCGCCCGCTTGCGCTGGCTGATGTCCTTGGCTACACCGTAGACACCTACTACCTGGCCTTCGACGACCCTCGGGACGTTCGTGACGCTGATCGGGACGCGGTGACCGCTCTTGTGGACGACCGTCACCTCGTAGCTACGCGACTCGCCCTGCAAGGTCTTGAGGAATTGGCTCTCGGCATGCTTCAGGTCTTCGGGAGCGATCAGGCGACTGGAGGGCTCGTGCAGGATCTCGTCCACCCGGTAGCCGGTGATTAGCTCGAACGCCGGGTTGGCGGAGACAAACTTGCCGTTCTTGTCGAAGGAGAAGACCGCGTCCGGGTTCTCGTTGAACAGAGATTCGTATCGCTGCTCGGTCTCCCGCAGTTCCGTGGCCTGAGTACGGAAACGCCGGGTGAAGATCGAGATAAAGACGGCGATACCTAATAGAGCGAGCGCTGTCCCGAGAGCGGCCAGTACGTAGATGCTCACCTGACTCTCTTCCTACGCCTGGCGGACGTTGAGACTGGGATCGCCCCGCTATGCGCGAAGCTCCGCATCCTGGCGATGCCCCCGACCATGACAAGCGCCACGAGATGCGGGTCGCAAGTTTCGCTCACATCCAAGATCGAATGTTTCATACGCCTGGCGAGGAATCCGGATTAGTATTCATCTTCCGGCTTTCGAGAGTTCGGCTTCGAAGGCCGGACGGACACGGTCAAACTCGGCCTCCAGGCGCTCTATAAGCTCCGACGCTCCCGAGAGGTCCCCCGAGGAGCCCAGGTCTTGCAGCGAGGATGAGACCTCCGCCACCCTCGCCGCGCCCATATTGCCGGAGCTTCCCTTGAGGGTATGAGCGGCCCGTTCCACGGCATCCGCGTCGCCAGCCTCGACGGCCTCGCGCAGCTCCGCTAGACGTTTCACGGCCTCTTCCAGATACAGCCCGATCAACTCAGCCAGGAGGTCCGGTTCGCCGTCGTCTTGCAGGTCGCGCAGGGTCTGTATGATTGCGGGGTCGAGGCATGGACCGACCTCTTCCACTACCGTGCCATCAGTCGCTGAACCACTGTTTGGAACCTCCTTGTCCGCATCGTCTATCCCCGGTTCCAGCGTTTCGCGTGGAACCCAACGTTTCAGTATATTTCTGAGCTCCTCTGATTTCACGGGCTTCGCAAGGTAGTCGTCCATGCCGGCCTGGAGCGCCTTCTCGCGGTCGCCCTGCATGGCGTTGGCCGTCATGGCGATGACCGG
>CALMWA010000017.1 GCA_937873125.1 uncultured Actinomycetes bacterium
CATCAACCGGATGATGGGACGTCCTCAAGGGAAGATCAAGGAGTTGTGGGCATGAGAACCTGACAACACACATCTAGATAGTTATCGGTTCGACCGGTACGGGCTCCGTCAGGCCCTGATGTACGCAATTAGCCCACACGTTCCTTCGTACCTCGACGACCTCGTTGCTGAGGCCGGCATGATGCACCCTGCGAACTTCACCGGCAACGTTCGTCTCCTCTCTCAGTGGAGAGTGAACGGCCGAGCTCGACGCTACAAGGGAACGGTCCTGGTAGCGTCCGGCCATCAGGATAACCTGGTCTCTCCGTACTCGGCCCAGGCCACGGCCCGCGCTTTCCCCGCCGGGCAGTACGTCTCCCTCGGAAATGTCGGTCACAGCCCGCAGATGGAGGCACCAGAAAGAGTGCGGCACCTCCTCGATGCTCTGTTGAATTTTACGGATGGCGGCCTGCGCTAGGCGAGCCGCCACGAGCCGTATCTCTACTCGTCCGTCTCGCCCTCGAACACGGCGAACACCGCGCCCTGCGGATCGCTCACGACGGCGATCCTGCCCACACCCGGCTCCATAGGCCCGGCCAGCACCGCGCCGCCCAGTTCCTTCACGTGCGCTACGGCCTCATCGCATGAATCCACGATGAAGTAGGTCATCCAGAATGACGGCGCATCGCCGTGCTGCTCGCTCAGCGGCATCATGCCGCCGTTCATCCAGTCAGCCTGGTTCTTGATCGTGATGTAGACCGTGGCCCCGTCCTGCTCCATACGCTCCGTCTTCCAGTCGAAGAGCGCCGAGTAGAAGGCAGCGGCGGTCTCCGGGTCGCGCGTCTGCAGTTCGTTCCAGCCCATGCAGCCGGGATCGTTCACCCGGCCCGCCCCGATGTGACCCCGCGGCTCCCAGACGCAGAGCATGGCGCCGCCCGGATCGGCGAACACCGCCATGCGGCCGGCATCCATCACGTCGAAGGGTTTCTCGAACACGTTGGCGCCCAGTTGCTGCGCCCTGGCTGCGGTCTCGTCGGCACTCGCAACGGTGACGTAGTTGTTCCAGTGGCCGGGCTGCTGGTCTTGTTGAACTATTGCCGCTACCGCATCGCCCTGAACGTGGCACATCGTGTAGACGCCGCCACCGGGGATCTCGCTGTCCTCGAACTCCCAGCCGAACAGCCCGCCGTAGAACGCCTTAGCGCCGTCGGCGTCGCTCGTCGAAAGGTCCGCCCAGCTAAAAGTGCCCGGTTCGTAACGTTCCCTCTTGCCCATGCTCCGCTCCTTTTCACCGCTCCGAATGTAGCACTGTAAATCTACGAGAATCGCCTTAATTCCCAAGTAGCAAAACCGGCTATCGAGCGTGCGCGGGCAAGAAAAAGGCGGGGAGAGATCCCCGCCGCGAAATCCTGGTAACTGGAAGCCTAGATCACCGAGCTGGAAGGCCCACCCGCGACGTAGATCGTCTCGCCGCTAATGTACGAGGCGTCGTCGGAGACCAAGAACGCCACGACGTTCGCGATGTCGTCCACCCGACCGAAGCGCTTGAGAGGGATGTTCTTGGCGAACCGCTCCTTCATGTCGTCCATCGTCATGCCGACACGCTCGGCGGCCTCCTTGGTCATCTCCGTCTCGATCCAACCCGGCGCCACCGCGTTGACGTTGACGTTGAACCGGCCCAACTCCAGCGCCAGCGTCCGCGCCAGCGCCTGCAGGCCCGCCTTCGCTGCCGAGTAGTTAGCCTGGCCTTTGTTCCCCAGCGCCACGATGGAGGAGGTCATCACGATCTTGCCGTACTCCTGCTCGACCATGTACTTCTGCGCCGCCCGCGAACAAAGAAAACTCCCCTTGAGATGCACGTCCAGCACCTTGTCCCAGTCATCCTCGCTCATCTTGAACGACAGGTTGTCCCTGAGAAGCCCCGCGTTGTTCACCAGGATATCCACCCGCCCGAAGCGGTTAGCTATCTCCTCGAATGCCTTCTCTACCTGCTGACCGCTTGATACGTCACAGGCGACCGCGAGAGCCTCCGCTCCATGCGCTTCAATGGCCTCGACCGTCTCCTGACAGGACTCCGCGGAAAGGTCCAAGACTGCCACATTGGCCCCATCCTGAGCCAGACGTATCGCCTCCGCCGCTCCAATTCCACGGGCAGCTCCCGTTACGACCGCCACACGCCCACTGAGTCTTCCCACGGATCCACCTTTCGTACTGGACATGACGTCTCCACACCCTAAAAATGTGGAATAAGTTGCATACTCGTTAATTGTATACGAACTGAATATAAGTGTCTAGCGTAGATATATGCAGCAGTAAGAGGATATTCTACAAGCCGGGGCGGATTATAGCGTATGGGGGTGGAGGCAAGGTATCTTGTGTCGCTTCGGGTTTGTTTCCAGCTTATCCAGCCTAAAACAGAGAGCCCCTCGCCACGCATGCGGGAGGGGCTCTCTGTCGGTTACGGGATTCTTACTGCATAAAGATGCCACCGTTTACGTTGAGTGTTTGGCCGGTGACGTAGTCGCCATCTTCCACCAGGTAGCGGACGGCCCGGGCGATCTCTTGGGGGTTCCCGATGCGTCCGAGGGGGATGCGGGCTTTGATCTTCTCCCGCACCTCATCGGGTACGGCGCTGAACATGTCCGTCTCCATGAAGCCGGGGCAGATCGCGTTCACGCACACGTTGTAGCGGGCCAGCTCCAGTGCCGACGCCTTCGTAAAGCCGATGATCCCGGCCTTCGCCGCCGCGTAGTTGGTCTGTCCGAAGTTACCCGCCTGCCCCACAAAGGAGCTTATGTTGATGATCTTGCCGGACTTCTGTTCGATGAACCCCTCCAATGCCGCCTTGACCGTGTAGTAGCAACTGTTGAGGTTCGTCTGAACGACCTGATTCCATTCCTCGGGACTGAGCTTCTTCATCGTCTTGTCTATCGTGATGCCGGCGTTGTTCACGAGAATGTCCACCTGACCGAACTTCTCGACGGACTGCTCGATCAAACCCGCCGCCTGCCCCGCATCCGACACGTCCGCCTGAATCGCTACCGCATTGTCCTCGCCAAGACCCTGCACCACCTCTTCCGCCGGACCCTTGCTATTTGCATAGTTGACCACGACCTTCGCGCCACCCCGCCCCAACTCCTCGGCGATAGCACGTCCAAGACCCCTGCCCGCCCCCGTTACCACGGCTACAGATCCTTCTATGTTGCTCATCAAGCTCTCCTTTCCCCATATTTGGCCCTCACCTATAACCGCAGTGTAGCGACTGGTAAAATTCGCAGCAAACTAGATACAATATGCACACATGCCCAATTTCACCGTATTTGGCTCCAGAATATATGCCCGATTCATCTAGATGACTCTTAAGATTCGACGCGCAAACAGTTACAATGTCAGGAAACATCCCGTCAATATCCTTGACGTTGCGGTACATATATGTAAAATGCACATAGAGTATGGAAGAGAGAGTTATGAGCAAAGAGGAACGGAAGCCGGAAGCGGCGCTGCGTGGTCTGGAGGGACGTGGGGCTGAGGCGCGGCCGAGGAATTGGCTGGTGCCGGTGATCCTGTTGTCGCTGAAGGACTGGAACTCCTATGGGTACGAGCTCATGGAGCGGGCTTCGGCCTTCGGGTTCGAGGCGATGAATCCTGGGACGCTCTACCGAACGCTGCGGCAGATGGAGAAGGACGGCATCGTCGAGTCCACCTGGGAGACATCCAGGGGTGGTCCGGCGCGCAGGATGTACACCATCACGGACGCGGGGAAGGCTTATCTGGACTTCTGGGCCCGGTCGCTGGAGCAGTACCAGCAGACCATGGACAACTTCTTCCGGCTCTACACCGGCCAGCCGCTACGGCCGGAGAAGAAAGACGAAGAGAAGTAGCGGGGGAAAGCGATTTCGCGGTAGTACCGCGGGAGAGGAGTTTGCGATAGTGGCTAACAGAGACAAGGCTAACAAGGCGGCGGAGCGACTCGCGGAGACCACGCGGGACTCGTACCTGACGGTTGTGGATCACTCCGTCGGGCTGCAGGAGCGGAACGTCCGTTTCGCGCAGGAGATGGTGGACGGCTCGATCAAGGAGCTTCGTTACCAGGCTGAGAGCAACCGGGCGATGACTCAAGAACTCGTGGAGCGCGCCGAGAAGCAGCGCGATGCCTTCCAGACGCTCGTCGAAGAGTCGGTGGACGCCTACATGGACTTCGTGTACGCGCCCTTGAGCTACTACAAGGAAGGCCTTCAGGTAGCCCGCAAGGCCACCCGGTAGGCGCCACTTTCGGTGAGTTATTCTGAGGAGCGAGTTATGTGGCTCGTTCCTATTGTGTAAGTAAGCTTCCAGTTGGGTACAGAAACCCGTTGGAAGGTTAGAGACAGAGAGGAGAAAATTATGGATCAGAAGCAGCAGAAGCAGGTAAATGAGGCGGCCGAGAAGTTCGCCGACGCGATCAAGGAGTCTTACCAGGCGGTCGCGGATCGGGGCGTTTCGGCCCAGGAGTTGAACGCGCAGCTCACGCAGGACTTCTTCAACCGCGTGATCAACAACCTCCGCACCCAGGCGGACAAGAACCGGGATCTGGCGCAGGACCTGATCGCGCAGCAGGAGAAGCAGCGCGAGGCTTCGCAGGCTCTCGCCCAGGAGGGCGCGAACGCTTACATGGACTTCTTGAACTCCATGTTCAGCTACTACCAGGGCAACCTGGAGCGGGCGAAGAATGAGGCGAAGAAGTAAAGCCCGGCTAATCTGAATAGTTTTACTGGAGGGTCGGGCCAAGTGGTCCGGCCCTCTTGTTTTTGGTGTATTCTTTTACAAGATCGAGTGGGAAAGGAGCAACATGAGCTTTGGCAACGGCAACGGCACGGAAATCGTGATCTCGACGCCTCTCAGGACGGCTATAGGCACGTTCGGCGGTGCATTGAAGGACACGCCGGCGACGGACCTTGGGGCGACGGTCGGTAAGGAAGTAATCTCCCAGTCCGGCATCGCGGGTGATCAGGTAGATCAGGTAATCGTCGGTAACATCCTTTCGGCTGGTCAGGGGATGAACCCCGGACGTCAGGTCGGCATGAAGAGCGGGCTTCCGGTGGAGACGCCCGGCATGACCCTGAACCGGATGTGCGGCTCCGGGCTGCAAGCCATAATCTCGGGGGCGCAGGAGATTGCTCTCGGCGACGCGGACGTGGTTATGGCCGGCGGCATCGAGAACATGGACCGGGCGCCGTTCCTGTTGGACAAGGCTAGGTACGGCTACCGGATGGGTATGCCGAAGGTGGACATGTACGATCACATGGTCTACGACGGTTTGTGGGACGTCTTCAACGACTACCACATGGGCGTTACGGCCGAGAATGTCGCCGAGGCGTACGGCATTACCCGTGAAGAGTCCGACGAGTACGCCGTCAGGAGCCACCAGCGGGCGGCCAAGGCGCACGAAGAAGAGTTGTTTGACGGACAGATCGTGCCGGTCGATGTCAAGCAGAAGAAAGAGACCGTGCAGTTCACCACCGACGAGCACGTCCGTGCGAACGCCAGTGTGGAGGGACTTCAGAGGCTAAAGTCGATCTTTAAGAAGGACGGCGGTACGGTTACGGCCGCCAACGCCTCCGGCATCAACGACGGCGCGGCGATGATGCTGGTGAGCAACTCCCGCAAGGCGGAGGAGCTTGGGCTGCCGGTCGCGGGCAGGCTCGTATCCGCCGCCGTGGCCGGGGTTGACCCGTCGGTGATGGGTACCGGCATGATCCCCGCCTCCCGAACAGCCTTGAAGAAGGCCGGACTCTCGGTGGACGACCTTGAAGCCGACGAGGCGAACGAGGCCTTCTCCTCCATAGCGATCGCCGTCGGGCGTGATCTGGAGGTCCCCGAAGAGAAGCTCAACCCGGTGGGAGGAGCGGTGGCGCTCGGACACCCCATAGGGGCCACCGGCGCTGTCCTGACCGTCAAGATCTTGCACCACCTCGCCCGCACGGGCGGACGCTACGGCCTCGTCACACTCTGCATCGGCGGCGGCATGGGCATCGCGGCGATCTTCGAGCGCATCTAGAACATCTAGAAGCTGGTAGAAACTGATGCAACGCGGGGCGGTCCTTCGGGACCGCCCTTCTCGCATCTACTCCTCCGAGCGCGACCACCTGACCTTTGTAGACGTCGCGGAGAGCGGTTGTCTTTACGCGACTTGATCCGGGCGAAGGTAGATGTCGATGTGCTCGACACCGTCCTCCCAGCGCTGTTGCTCGGGGAGATCCAGGCTGCGTAGCAAGTGCAGCATACTGGTGTTCTCGTGCAGGACGAGAGCGCACAGACGACGCAATCCACGCCGCCGGGCGGCCTCTATGACCCTGCGGGTCAATGCGATACCGAGTCCTCGACCCTGCCAGCGGTCCTCTACCAGGGCGGCGTACTCGGCAGAGTCGGTCTCACCCTCGCGGTCGTAGCGCACGACGGCCACTATCTCGTCTTCATCCTCCGGATCCAGCGCCACCAGCGCGAACCTGTCCCAGCCGTCGACTTCGGCAAAGTACCGGGCCTGCTCCTTGGATAGCTCTTTCATCGGCCCGAAGTAACGCAGATATACCGAACGGTCGCTCGAACGACCAACCAGCCGTTGCAGGGCCGCAGCATCCTCCGCCCGCACCTGACGCACCGGCACGACCGTTCCGTCCCGGAGCGCCAATACTTCTCGCTCTACGGGCACCGCGCCCAGATCCTCTGAATAACTCGCTGTCTATGTGCAAAATACATATAGAGAGTCTATCCTCTTATGGGGCGATAACAAACTGG
Organism: uncultured Actinomycetes bacterium; assembly: GCA_937873125.1. Lineage (GTDB taxonomy): Bacteria > Actinomycetota > Rubrobacteria > Rubrobacterales > Rubrobacteraceae > JACDDK01. The sequence continues at coordinate 6,754 of CALMWA010000017.1, forward strand.
GTCGTGACAAGCCTCACACACGCCAGGAATTTTTCGCCGGCTAGTGGTGGTCGCCGGCGGGAATCGAGAGTCCGGCGCGGGCGAGTTCGAGGAACTGTTCGCCGCTTACTTCCAGGTATTCGGCGACCTGTTCGGGGGTGAGACGACCGGACATGGTTTGTCTGAGTACTTCGCGATGGGCGTCGAGCATCTTTAGGGCATGGTGGTGGTCGTCTACCAGGGAGCCGGTCCAGGTCCGTGCCGCGCCTTTCAAGGCTTCGTCGAAGGTTTTTCCTTCGAGGACGAGGGCGGCTAGTTCAGCGGCCCGGTAGGTGGGGGTGGCCAGGCGGCGCTCGCCCGGCGAGAGTAGCCCGGCGGTGGTGTTCAGGCTGACGGCGTAGCGGAGGAGACCCGCTATGCTTCGCGCCTCCGCCTCCGAGATTTGGAGGCCCGCATTTTGTGTCGTATCCCTTTCCTGCACGGATTCCTCTTTCTCCCCATTGAGCTTGGGAGGATTCTAGACGTTTTGAGGTCCGGCTTCCACACCGGCGGGGAGGCGGGATCGGTTAGACTGCCCGTATGAGAGAGGTTGGGGTGTGCGCGGCGGAGGACTAAGGCGTCCCGCGTGGCTGATATGGTGCGGAGCGATCGCGGCTTTCGCGGGCGCGGCGTTGCTGGCGGTAGGGGTGTTGTGGCTGGTGTTCGCCTCCGGGCCTTCCGGGACGTCGGCGGAGCCCGGAGTGTTCTACCGGCTGCGGTTGGCGGGGCCGTTCGGGATCTCGCTGACCACGGCTAGTCTCTTCGGACTCTACGCCTTGCTGTACGGAAGTCACTCACAGCTGGGGCTGTTGTGCGGGACGGTCGGGGCCGTCGTGGCGGGGGCGTCGCTGTTGGCGCTGGTCTGGCTCCCC
>CALMWA010000018.1 GCA_937873125.1 uncultured Actinomycetes bacterium
GGTCGTATTATTTTCCTGTCGGCAGTCGAAAGCATCATGCCCTTTGAGGGAACAGCCGCCACCGGCACAACTCTGACCATGCTCGATGCGATGGCGGGCATGATGGCTGTTGACCTGGCCCCACACAGGATCACAATTAATGTCTTGGCTTCCGGTTGGATACAGGATGAACGCTTCGATCATTTACCGTCAGATACACAGCAGCATATCAACAACGGAATTCCTGTCGGGCGACCTGCCCAGGTCGATGACATCAGCGCCACCGTTGCTGACGATCGTGTCAACGACCCCATTGTTGGTGTTGATCGTGTCCGCCTCCGCACCGCCGCGCACTTCGGTGGAATACGAGGTCACCGCCGTGTTATCGAACGTCAGCACTTCGCCCGAAGTCAGGGCGCTGCCATCGACGAGAAGGCTATTGCCGACGCTCGGGGCGTTGGCGTCGGTGAGGGTGATCGTATCCCCATAGGTCATGCTCGGCAGCGCCGCGAAGTCCATGTAGGAGCCGGTCCCCGCGTATCCGAGGACGTGTCCTGCGACGTAGGTGTTGGAGCCGGGTATCCACGGATACCCCGTCGTGGGCGCGTGACCGGGACCGTTCATCAGAGTCCCCGGGTCCACGCCCTCGCCTATAGGCTGGCCGGACTTGCCCATCTTGGGGACCGTCAGCGTCATCGCCGAACTGGAAGGAGCGGGAACGTCCGCCAGCGGACCTTCCTCATCCGACTCCTTCGGACCGGAACTCAGCGTGATACCAACGGCGCTGCCTTTCTTGATCTCTTTTTCGGGCGATGGCTCCTGCGAGATCACGCCGCCCTTTTTCGTATCTTCGTTCGCCTTCTCGCTCACCTCTCCGAGCTTGAGACCCTTGCTTTCCAGCAGCTTCTCGGCCTCCTGCTCGGTCGCACCCGTGGGGATATTAGGGACCGCGACCATGGCGGGCTTGGCTTTCTTCTCGGCTTTACCCGCATCGTCCTTCGCCGGCTCCGGAGCTTTCGACACCGAGGGAGTATCGGCTTTGTTGACCTTCTCGCCACCTGAATCGGACGGAGAGAGCACGAACGACCACACCGCAAAGGCGCCGGCCACCAGCAACAGAGAGGCGAATAGGAGAAACCCTACCCTATGCCTGAACTTTTTTGCTCTGGAATGTTTGCCCATTTACCGGTGGTCCCTTTCCTACTCTGAATGTCGTGACGGGTCGCAATTAGCGCACTCAATATTGTACCAGGGTGAATACGCAGAACGGAAGAGAAGTTGCGAAAATTTAATATTTTTTATGGATTGTTAACTGGGTTGCTACTTCGAGCCCTGGCGTCGCGGAAGGTGTTTTCGTAGAAGTACAGGGTACTAGAAACCTTTCCGGGTCACGTCGCAGGTTTCGACATTGTCCAGGTTGTCTCTGAGGAGAGATTCGCCGAGCTCCAGCATCTCCATCACCCGTGGGTCGGTGACCGAGTAGTAGGCGTTGCGGCCCTCGCGCCGGACGGTGACGTAGCCGCACCAGGAGAGGCAGCGGAGGTGATCCGAGACCCGCGGTTGTGGCGCGTCGAGTGCTGAGACGAGATCCCCGACCTTCGTCTCCCCATTCCGGGAGAGGAGTAGCAGGATCGAGAGTCGCGTTGAGTTGGCGAAGCCGTTGAAGAACTTTGCCAGAAGACACATCCGCTCGCTATCGCGCCCTACTGAGACTTCCATGAGAGATCCCGTCCTAACGATGTTTTCTTGCACGTTTGCTCCTCTCTTGCCGGATCGCTTAAGGAGCTTATACCCCGTCGGGAGACCGTACATGTGCCGGCGGATGCGGTACGTTCTCTTACCAGCCTCCTCCGCCGAAATCTCCGCCGCCCCCGAAGTCGCCGCCACCGCCTCCGAAGCCACCGCCCCCCCAGTCGGACCAGTCTCCGCCGCCGAAGTCTCCCTCGCCCGTCATCGAGGCGGACTCGTCTATGTGGACGTAGTCGGTGTCGAGGGCTTCGAAGATGAGAAGCGCGGTGAGCCAGTCGGACCCGAAGAAACCGCCGCGGGCGTCGTCCAGGCGGCGCTCATACTCGCGGAGCTCGCGTTGCTGGCGAGGGTTCATGCGGTGACGGTTGGCCTTGGCTCGCTCAAGACGGCTCTCAAGCTCCCGGAGCCGGTCCTCTCCTTCACGCTTCTTGCGGTCGGCCTCGGCGGTCGCGGCTCTCAGGGCGGTCGGAGATTCCGATGCTCTGTGGGATAGTCCTGCGGCCTGTTGCAGCAGGGAACGGGCCTCGGCGAATCTTCCGGCTTGTTCGGCCTGGTGGGCGCTCTCCAGGCAGTTCTCGGCCTGCCGCAGGCTGGATGATAGCTCGCCGGGGTTCGGGGCGTCACCGAGCGCGGCGGGTCCCCACTCGCGGAGGGCTGATTCGTAGGACCGGTCGTATTCGGCCAGAGTCTGACGGCCCCGGTCGAGCGCGCTCTCGCACGAGCGCCGCTCCTCCGGGAGCGCGTCGCGGGCCTCGACCTCCGCGCGCAGCGATTCCCGGCGTTCGCGAGCACGTTGCACGAGATCGTCGGCGGCCGCGAGCGCCTGCCGGGGGTCGAACTCGTCCCGGCGCGAGGCGCGATCCGCCGTCTCTCTCGCCAGCCGGTCGTACTCCGAGCGCAGGTCGAGCGGCTCTACGGCGACTCCTTCGGTCCGCACGGACGTTTCGACGGCTTCGGCGCTCTTTATCTCATCCGCCGCCTCGCGCAGCCGGCCGTCGAGGGCGTCGTCGGCGGCGCGGTAATCGTCCATCGTCCTCTCGGCTTCGTCGAGGTTGGCGAGCGCGCCTTCCAGCAACTCTTTTCCTCGCGCCAGACGCTCGCGGGCGGAGACGGGGGCGGACGTAAGCTCGCCGGCGGCCTCGTTGAACTCGCCCGCGAAGCCGGCCGTGCGGGCGTCCGAGATGCGCTCCTCGACCCAGTCTTCCGTCCGCTGGTCCAGTAGCGGACGCTGGGCCTCCAGGTAACCGGAGACGAGCCGCTCCTTCTCGTCGAACTCGTTGATGCGGGTCGTCAGGCCGGCGAACTCCTCCTCGGCGGCCCGGCGTTCCTCTTCGAGACGCTTCTCACGACGGCGGCGCATCAGGAAGAATGCCGTACCACCGACCGCCGCCACCAGCGCTCCGAGAACGCCGCCGGTCGCCAGCAACTCTGGTACGGCGCTGAGTGAGTCCTGTATCTGGGCGGCGCCGACTATGAGACCATCTGCGAAATCTCCGTCCGCGAAGCTGGGTTTCATGGCTTCGTTGACGGAAGTCTCAATTTCTCCATTCAGGTTGTATACTTGGCTCCACTCGCTTTGCGAGTCGACCACGATTACTCCAGCATCCGAGGGGATGTTCTCTTCACTTACCTTGCTTAGTACGAAATCTTGCTGGGCGGCCGTATCTGTTCCATTTACGTTCGAGTTATCTACGAGGAAAGTATAGATCTGGTCTCCTGAATCCGCGCTTGCCTCGTCGAGGGCTGCCTGCACATCCCTCTCCTGGGCGGCGCTCAGTTCGTCGGCCTGGTCGAAGATCGTATCGTCGCTCTGGGCTGATGCGGCGTGGGCGAAGAATGGCGCGAGGGCCGAGAACATCAGCGCCGCTAGAAGGAACCTGAGACCCATTTGCCCTCCTCGTGTTTGCCCGGAGAGTTAATTATACGGGCGAATCGCGACGTGGTTGCAAATGAAGGACAGCGGCCCTGTATCTACGCTCGCGACGGGAAGGCCGTCCGGGAGGCGGCGAGGTCCCAGAGCGCGTGGCCCACGCTCTTGAAGACGACCGTTCCGCCCGGACAATTCGACCACCGGAGAGCTTCTTCGAGTGGCGTGGCATCATCCCATCGGAAAGCTCCGGCGCGCTCGGCGTCCAGTAGGTCTCCGGCCTCATTCTTTGCGCCTTCCAGCGTATCCACAATGATGGTGGAGCGAGAGATCACAGCCGGCGGGAGCTCCGACATCTCCGGCTTGAACGCCCCGACCGCCGCCACGAATACGCCATCCGGCACGTCTTCGGGCAGGACCGGCGTCCGGCTGGTCGTCGCGGTGGCAATGAGGCTCACCTCGTCGAGAACTTCCTCTGGTCCACCGGCCGTTCGAGCTTCCATCCCGAGACCCTCGGCGTGTTGTGCCAGACTTTTCGCACTCTCGACGGTGCGGGAGGTGATGAAGACTTTCGAGACGCCGAGTCCTTCGCGGAAAGCTTCGAGGTGCGCCCGGCCCTGGGTTCCGGCGCCCACGATCAGGAGCGGGCCATCGGGGCGCGGGGCGAACTCGCGGGCGGCGAGCAGGCTGAGCGCGGCGGTGCGACGGGCGGTAACGGCCGCGCCGTCCAGTATGCTGAGCCGGACGCCGGTGGCCGCCCGCATGACGATCACCTCGCCCTGTATCGCCGGCAGGCCGCGTTCCCGATTTCGTGGGTGAACGGTGACGAGCTTGGTGATGGCTATGTCCTCGCCGGAGGCGGGCATGGCTAGCAGCACGCCGTCTTCGGGGAGCGGCAGGGCGAGGCGGGGCGGCGCGTGGGCTTTGCCGGAGAGCGCTACCTCGCGGATGGAGTCCGCCAGTTGGGCGTAGGGCAGGCGGGCGGCGGTCTCTTCTGCGTTCAGGATCTCCACGGCTAATCGGGCGCGGTGTCCTTCAAGCGGGTGGGGGAGAAGAGGTCTATGGGATGCGAGGTGGACCCTTCGGTGGCGAGGTCGGCCAGGATCTCACCGACCACGCTGCAGAACTTGTAGCCGTGTCCCGAGAATCCGGCGGCAATTGATACCTGCGGGTACTCCGGGTGCGTGGAGATGACGAAATGCTCATCGGGGGTGTTGGTGTACATGCAGGTCTTGGCGTGGAGAAGGCCGCCGTCCAGGGCCGGGACGTAGCGGGCGAGATACCGACGGATGGACTCGACCTCCCCGTCGTGGACCTCGCGGTCCATCGTCTCCGGGTTGGTAGGCGTGCCGTCGGCCCGGAAGAACGCGACCTTGACCCCGCCGCCGGGTCCGTCGTGCGCCGGGATGACGTAGAACGAGTTGCCGTCCTCCGGTTCCCAGATGAAGATGGGGAAGCGGTCCGGGAGGAACGGCTCGATGCCGCCTACCGGATCGAACCAGAACAGGATCTGGCGTGTAACCTGAAGCGGAAGCCCCATGTCCGCCAGCAACTCCGGCGCCCATGCCCCCGCCGAGACGACCAGCCGCTCCGCCTCGTAAGTTCCCTCTCCGGTCTGCACCCGCACGCCCGAGGACGTGTCCTCCCAAGACAGTATCTCTTCCTCGAACCGCAACTCAGCTCCCAGAGCCACGGCCCGGTCGAAGTGCGCCTTCACGCTCGCTTCCGGCCGCACGAAGCCCGCTTTCTCCTCGAACAGGGCGACGGTGCCGGGCGGGGGCTTGAAGACCGGGTAGCGGCGCTTCAGTTCGCGGGTGTCCAGGATCTCGTACGGCAGGCCATGCTCCTCGGCGCTCTCCGTGCTGCCCGTAACGAGCCGGCTCTCGGCGGGTCCGATCATGAGCCCACCCGTGAGCGTCATGAGGTCTTCGCCGGTTTCCTCTTCGAGTTGCTCCCACAGCTCGTAGGCCCGCAACAGCAGTGGCACGTACTCCGCGCCCTCGAAGTACGCCTGCCGGATGATGCGCGACTGGCCGTGGCTGGAACCCTTATCGTGCGCCGGGGTATGACGCTCCAGCCCGAGCACCCTCTTGCCCCGGCCGGCGAGTTGATACGCCGCCGCGCTGCCCATCCCACCAAGCCCGGCTACTATCACGTCGTACATATCAGTCACCTCTCCAAACCTCGACCCGCATAACATCAAAGTGGTGGTCATAGGTCCATACTGGCATTGCGAGCCGCTTTCCCATAACGGCCGTAACGGCGTCGAATATGCTTATGGCCTGATCCGGATAGCCCGAGATGAGGCCCGCCGCGGCCTCGTAGTCTTGGTGGGAGGGGTTCAAGAGGGAAGCCTGATCTCGCATCTCGTCCAACCAACCGTGAGCCCTATTGACGCCAAGCCTGCGTAGGATCAAAGAGTAACTTTCGCAGAGGATGGGATAGGTCACGGCTACAGACAGCCGCTCTGAGTTCAGACGCGCCACGTCCTCCCTGGCCCGGCCGAACCTGCTGTCCCGCGGGTCTACCACGGCATAGAGGGGGCCTGTGTCGGCGAGTACCGTACGCCTCACTGTTCCACGGACTCGGCGAAGTACTTGTCGTGGTTCTCGCTTACGTCGCTCGCTCCGCTGTCCTCTTCCGCCTGCGTGATGCTGAAGGGCCGGAAGGGCCGGTCAGACAAGAAACCCCGACGCTCCAGATATTCCCGGAGCGCAGCCTGAGCGATGGAGGTTAGAGCCGGAGGCACATCCTGGGCGTGCCGGTAAGTCTCGATAGCCTTCTCTAACTCATCAGGCAGCGTAACAGTGGCACG
>CALMWA010000019.1 GCA_937873125.1 uncultured Actinomycetes bacterium
GAACGGCGTGGGCGGATTTCGGAGACATCGAGGCTATAGACCACAACCATTTCGTACTCATCGTCCGCGCCGGCGGTGCGCTGGAGATCGCCCGATGAGCACGGCCACCGATGCCGCGTTGCTGACTGTCCGCCCGGACTCCATCCCTGCTGAGTTGCGGGTCCGTCCGCAGTGGGTGTTGTGGAGGCTAGAAGAGCGGGGCGGCAAGCCGACGAAGGTCCCATACAACCCCGGTACGGGGCGCCGAACGTCCACCACGGACCTGATGACCTGGGGACTCTTCGAGGAGGCCCTGGAGGAACTGGAGCGTTACGATGGTATAGGGTTCGTATTCTGCAGCGGAGATCCCTACGTCGGCGTGGACCTCGACGGCTGCGTAGACCCGGAGACGGGCGAGATCGCTCCGTGGGCGACGCAGATCATAGACGGGCTAGACTCTTACACAGAACTGTCTCCATCCGGCACGGGCGTCCACATCATCGCCAGAGGCAAGTTCTCCGCCAACGGCCGGCGTGGTCCCGTCGAGATGTACTCTCGGGAGCGCTTTTTCACCGTGACCGGCCATGTGCTCGGAGAGAGCCGTTGATCCCGGACCGCGCGGAGCCGCTGCAGAAGCTCTTCGAGCGGCACGTCCGCCGCCCGGAGACGCCCTCCACGGCGAACGGACACCGGCCGCAATCGGCTTCGATTGCGGCGCTCTCGGATGAGCAGGTGCTCGAACGGTGCCGCAGGGCTCACAACGCTCCGAAGTTCGAGCGGCTCTACGATCTTGGGGACACCGGAGAGTATGGTAGTGATCACAGTCGAGCCGACCAGGGGCTCATCAGCATGATGGCTTTCTTCACCCAGGACCCGGACCAGCTCGACAGGCTCTTTCGTGGTTCTGCGCTGTGCCGGGAGAAGTGGACCGGGCGCGCGGATTACCGGCGCCGGACCATCGAGAGAGCCCTTCGGGGACTCGGCGATACCTACGCGCCGAGGGAGGTCGCTCCGAGTACGAACGGACACAAAACGTTTCCGTCCCCGTCCCCGTCCCTCTATAAGGGATCGGGACGCAGGGACGCTAAACCAGAGGTGGCTAGGTTCGCCGATATGAAGCCGCCCGGTCCCCGGCATTACCTCCTACAGGACCTCGTGCTGGCGGCCTACGTGACGCTCCTGCATGGCGATGGTGGTGTGGCTAAGAGCCTGCTGGCTCTGTCGCTCGCGTTGGCCGTCGCGGGAGACTCCGGTAATTGGAACGGGCGTCGCGTCGAGGGAGGTCCGGTGCTCTATCTGGACTTCGAGCTCGACGCCGAAGAGCAGGCAAGGCGTGTGTATCAGCTTTGTAAGGGCGCGGGGCTTGAGAGGCCGCCGGAGCGCCTGTTGTACATGAGCGCCCTCGGATACTCGACACGGGCGGCGATGACGGCGGCGCATGAGGAGTGTGAGGAGCACGGCGTCAAGATGGTGGTTATCGACTCCTACGGCGTCGCGCTCTCCGGGGACGCCGAGGCGGCGCGGGACGTCATCGGCTTCAACACGGAGATGCTCGAACCTTTCAGGGCCTCCGGTGTGGCGGTGCTGATAATCGACCACCAGAGCAAGATGCAGGCCGGACAGAGCTACCAGAGCAAGGGAGCGTTCGGATCAGTCTTCAAAAGCAACCTCGCCCGCAGCGTGATCCAGGTCGAGGCCACGGAGCGGGGGGAGGGCACGCTCACGGTGCGCCTACGTCAGAAGAAACACAACTTCGGGCCACTCGCCGACCCGTTCGGTGTGAAGCTCATCTTCTCCGAGGAGGCCGTGAGCATGGAGCCGGTCGAGTTGCAGGCCGTGGAGTTGGCCGAAGAGACCACCCTCAACGCCGCCGACCGGGTGAAGCTCGCCCTGGAGGATGCTCCCGCGTACCCGTGGGAGATCTCGGAGATCACCGGGCTCGCCGTGAAGACGGTGAAAAATGCTCTCACGGGGCTCCGTAAGCAAGGTGTTGTGGAGGCTACGGGCGAAGTCGAGAGTCGCACGGAGCAGGTTCGGCTCTCCGTCCCTGCGTCCCTACCCTATAAGAGGGACGGGGACGGGGACGGAAGCGATTCGGACTCTCGGGACTACGTTGTCGAGAACGGGGAGGCGATATTTTGAGCATCGGAGACACGCTGTATGCCATCTCCTCAGCCGGCCTCACTCTGGCCGCTGGGAAGACAGAAGACACCCTGAAAGTCTACCCGCTGGAGAACCTGACGCCGGAGCTGGCTGCCGAGATCAAGGAGCACAAGGCCGCGCTCATCAAGGTCATGCGCGAAGACGAAGAGATGCGCAGGACCGGGATCGTCCAGTCCGAGCGTCAGGTCTTCGATATGGCTCGCGAGCACTTCGGTCTCGATAAGTCGGAGGGGGTCTCATGAAGCGCGAACGCCGCCAACCCACCCACCGCGAGTGGGCGGCCATCACGACGAGGAGGCCGGTGGTGCGGAGGATTCGCCCGGAGAAACCCAAGAGGAAGGAGAAGCGTGATCGAGGCTGAGACAACGCGCGAAGCGCTCTACTCTGCGAGCGTTGCGCGCTACCGTGAGAGGCGGCGCAAGGAGATCCGGGCACAGTGGTACGGTTTCTACTGCCGTATGGCCGACTCTCTGAGGAGGCGTGCCGAAGACTATGAACGCAGGGCGGAGGATCTCTGCGAGGAGGGGACACCATGACGATCAGGAGGCGCCTAGAGACGCTGGAGGCGCGGAGGATCCCTCCCGTGCGGTCTTCGGACCGTAGCGAAGCCAGGGAGCGCATGACCGCACATCTCGGCCGGGTAGCCAGGCTCCGGCGTGGCGAGCTCTCTGAAGAGGAGGCTGCCGAAGTGGAGGCCGAGAGCGTCGCCGTTAAGCGGTGGATGGATGAGATCCGGGGGGGAGGGCGGTAGTTAATGGCTCGATGTGCCGGTACGAAGCGGGATGGGCGCCAATGCACAACCATAGTTACGCCGGAGCAAGCCT
>CALMWA010000020.1 GCA_937873125.1 uncultured Actinomycetes bacterium
GGACAGGTGCTCGCCACGCTCGTGAGCGTGCTCAACCCGGCCCTGATCGTCATCGGCGGCGGCGTCTCGCAGATAGGGCATTCTTTCCTCGCTGAGATCCGCAGCGCCGTCTACCAGCGGTCGCTGCCTCTGGCGACCCGCAACCTCCCTGTAGTCCTGAGCGAGTTGGAGAGCGATGCGGGAGTCGTGGGAGCCAGCGTGCTCGCCGCCGAGCGAGTACTGACTGTGCATAGCTAGACCCCTGGAAACCAAAACCGTCGGAATCGAAGGGCGAGTCATTGAGATGACGAAGCTAGAGAGGATGTTACGGATGGCAGTAGACAACCATAAAGGAGACAACGCTACTCATGGCCGGGTCGTGATTCCGCCCTGCGTAAACCAGTCGGCCGGGTATCTGAACTTCCTCGGTGAGGTGGTTGGCCCGTGAGCGATCCTGGAAGCGAAGCACGACTGTTCTTCGACGAGCACCAGTGGGCGACGGTGGAGGAGGCAATGGCCCGGATCATCCCGACCGACGACCAGCCTGGAGCGAGGGAGGCCGGAACCGTGGGGTTCGTGGACCGCTACCTCTCCGGTATCGAATACGTCTACGCCAGACCCGACGGTAGCGGCTTCGAGAAGCTCGAAGGCAAGCGCGCCGCGGCGTGGCGGCGACGCATAGACATCCTGCGCGGGAAGTACGTCGAAGGTATCGAGGAGTTGGATCGCAGGAGCCGGGAGCGGTTCGACGATGACTTCGTAAGGCTCACGGAAGATCAGCAGGACGAGGTCCTGACGGCGTTGGAGCGGCCCGAGCAGCAGGCCGATCTTGAAGAGGCGCAGGTAACCACCGGCTACGGGGCGCCGCCGGAGCCGGCGATGCAGCAGACGAGCACCGAGGTCGAGATCGACTTCTTCCCGCTTCTGGCCCTGCACACCCGTCAGGGCTTCTACTCGGATCCCATCTACGGCGGCAACAAGGACCTGGTCGGCTGGAAGCTGATCGGCTTCCAGGGTCCGGAGTCGCTGGCCGAGACATACGCGGGACGCTACACCACGCGCCTCTTCTTCGCCGAGGAGCAGATCGACTGGAAAAAGGAGGCCGACCGTGGCGCGTAAGCCCAAGCCGGAGAAGGTGGACGTCTGCATCATCGGGGCCGGCGCGTCCGGCGCAACCGCCGCGAAGGTGCTCACCGAAAACGGCGTGAACGTCGTGGCCCTCGAACGCGGACCCTACCGCAAGAAGGAGAGCTTCGGCGGCGACGAACTCGCCAACGTGAACCGCTACAACCTGTGGCCCGACCCGATCCTCAACCCGCGCACCTACCGCGAGTCGGAGGATGAGGAACCGGAGGAGGAGCTTTTTTGCCCCGTGCCGCAGATGGTCGGTGGGGGCACGGTCCACTGGCAGGGCTGGCTGCCGCGCTTCACCGAGAGCGACTTCAAGCTCAGGACCATCGCCGGCGAGGTGCCGGGCACGACGGTCGTCGACTGGCCGG
>CALMWA010000021.1 GCA_937873125.1 uncultured Actinomycetes bacterium
TTAGGGGGCGGGCCTGTGGTGGAGCGGGTGACGAGGGCCGGCATCAGCATCTCATGGCGCGCCTCGGTGCGGCCGGACTCCAGCCGCTGCAGCAGGAGGTCCACGGCCAGCCCGCCCATCTCCAAGCGGGGTTGGTTCACGCTTGTTAGTGAAACGTGGCTGAGGGCCGCGAGGTATGTGTTGTCGTAGCCCACGACGGAGACGTCACCGGGGACGGTAAGCCCGGCCTCGCGGACAGCCGTGAGTACGCCGACCGCCGCCAGGTCGTTCGGGGCGAAGATGGCGGTGGGACAGGGCCTCTGCGCGAGCAACCGCTGCGCTCCTTCGTAGCCGCCCGCGTCGGTGTAGGAACCGGGAGAGACGCGGATGTGATCTTCCAGTCCTCGGAGCATCATCGTAGTTTCGTAGCCGCGCTGGCGGTCCACCGCTCCCGCGCCCTCGCCTCCCGAGACATGGCCGATGCGTTCGTGGCCGAGGTCCGCCAGATGCTCTACGGCCAGCGCCGCGCCGGCGTGATCGTCGTTCACGATATAGTCCAGAATGTCGTCTTCCAGTCGCCCGCCGACCAGGACCGTCGGGGCTTCTTTCGCGGTGGTCAGGATGCCACTCTCGGGGATGGATGGTGAGATCAGGATGAGGCCGTCCATCTGACGGTCGAGCATGGACTGTATGGTTCTCAGCTCCCGGTCCGGGTCGCGGCCTCCGGAGCCCAGTAGAGCCCGGTACTCCGTGGGTTGCAGCCCCTTCTCGACGCCGTCCACCACCTCCGCGAAGAAGGGATTGTGCAGGTCCGAGAGCAAGACCCCGATGGTGTACGAGCGGCCCCGCATCCCACGCGCTAGGGCGTTGGGGCGGTACTCGAGCTCCGCGGCCGCCCGCAAGACTGCTTGCCGGCGAGCCGGGCTTACGTTCGGAGAGCCTCGCATCACGAGGGAGACCAGGGATTTGGAGACGTTGGCCCGCCGCGCCACGTCTATGATAGTAGCCTTCGTGCCTCCGCCGTTTGGTTCCCGAGACACCCTCGACCGTCCTCCGCCGCCGTACCCGTCGGGAGTATGTTAACCGTTTATGGACGCCCGGACGTGACGGCCCTGGCCTACGGTCTCCCGCTGGGCGTGTCTTTCTGGTCTTGCTGCTGGCGCTCGCGGGCCTCACGGCGCTGTTTCTCCAGCTTCTCCTTCAGCTTCTGTTTCTGCTCGCGCTCGTACTGCTCGACGGATTTGCCGGACTGAGCGAGCCAGACCGCCTTCGAGACGTTCTGGAGCGGTTGCGCGCCCTGCTCCATCTTTTTCTCCCCGTACTTGGTGAAGGTGGCGAGGATGTACGGGCGGTCTTTGTACTCCACGAAGCCGACATCGTTGTAGGTGGCGTCCAGCCATCCGGCCTTGTTGGCGACCGGCATGCCCTCCGGAACGCCGGCCTCCATCCAAAACTCCAGGTTGTTCTGGCGTATCAGGCCGAGCATCTCCTCGCAGGCGAAGTCGCTGGCGGCGTTCTTCGACGTGATCTCGCGCAGCATCAACGCCATGTCCCTGGGGGTGGTGCGGTTGTCGAGGCTCGGGATGGCCGCCCGCTCGCTACTCAGTTTCTCGTAAAGCATGGTGTCGCGGGCGCCGAGGGACCGGGCGACCTCGTTGACGTACTCCGGCCCACCGACTTTTCGGACCAGGGCGTTGGTGGCGACGTTGTCGGACTGCGTGATCATGAGCCACAACGAGTCCTCTACGGTCGTCGTGGCCCCCGGCGTGTCCCACCGCAGCCAGCCCGCACCCGCCGCCCAGTCCTCCTCCGTGGTCTGGAACACGTCGCTGTAGGCGAGCTTGCCCTCGTCGATCCGGCGGTACACGGCGACCATGACGGGGAGCTTGATCGTCGAGGCGGAGAAGAACGGCTCGTCGGGGCGCACCCCGTAACCCGCGCCACTCTTCAGGTCCAGCGCATAAAATCCCGCCGTCCCGGAATAGCCCTCGATCACCCGCCGCGCCTCCGCCATCCCCGGCTCGACCCGTTCCCGATCCACGCCGCCATCGTAGACGGGATCTGGCGGCGTTACGCGCACCGAGTCCGGCGCCGCCATCACCGCAGGTTTCGCGAGGCCCGGCGGGAACCCCGGCGCCTCCACGCTCGTGAGTTTCTCTCCGATCCCGACCACCGCGAGGTCGTCGCCATCTCCGCTCAGGTAGACGTTCGTACGCGAGTCCTCGTTATCCTTACGCTCTACGCTCACTTTGTGGTACGGGCCGGCATCCTCCGTCTCCGCCACCCGCCAATCATCCTCGCCGGTGGCCCGTTCCATCACCTGTACGGCACGCTCGGTAGGATCGCCGGATTTCTTCTCCGGCTTTTCCGGTGGGAAGAGCGGCGTTACCAGGTCCTGCGGGATGCCGCCGAGAAGCGTCTTCACGTCCTTGGGGAACTCCTGATCCTCGATCAGAACAGACTTCTCCGCCCGCCACTCCTTACCGGCTCTCTGGAGGAAGACAGCGTAATAGTCGTCCGGTTCGTGGCCGGGAGCCGCGATGCGAACGGATGCCCACGAAGGATCCAGTACGCTCTGCTGGGGGTAGCGCACGCTCTCCGGCCCGATCCCCGGCAACTCAGGTGCGACGCTCTTGTAGGCGTATCCGGCGAGTGTCAACTCCGGCGGGTCCGGGGCGCTGGTCCGGAAGGTGAACGGCTCCTGCGCGAGCCGGGTGTAGGGATCGTCTTTGGTAAGACCGTCTTCGGGCGCTGCGGAGCGGTCCAGGGACCGGATGCTGAAGTACGCCGCAAGCGAGGCCAGCAAGATCACCGCGAGCAGCACGACAGCCTTGATCCTCTGACGCCGGGCCTTCCCCCTGGAGAAGCTGCGTTTCTTGCGATCCATCTGAAGAATCGTAGCCGCCGATCCGCGCGCGAACTCGTTCTTTGCCGCGCCGCATAGCCTGCAATCTACATTCTGAGAATACGAAGTGTACAACGTCTCCGATCACTGGTGCCGTCCCACAGTGAGGGTATTGCGCGACTTGGAGCAACTGTTACACTCCGGCTTACCCAGGGGAAAGAGGACAGGAGGACTATATGCGCCCGGAGGATATAGACGGCCTGACGGTCGGGGAACTCTTGGATCTCGTCACCGAGCGACGCCCGGATGACGAGGCTCTGGTATATCCGGATCGCGGTCTGCGCCAGACCTACCGTGAGTTCAACGCCGCCGTCGAGGACTGCGCCCGTTCTCTCATTGCGCTGGGTCTCGAAAAAGGAGATCACGTCGCCGTATGGGGCCAAAACGTCCCCGAATGGGTGACGCTCCAGTTCGCCACCGGCACGGTCGGCGCGGTGCTCGTCACCATCAACCCCGCATACCGGGCCAACGAGTTGAAGTACGTCCTGGAACAATCCGATTCGGCAGCGTTGTTCCTTACGAGCGGCGTCCGCGGCGCGGACTTCCTGGAGATCCTGCAAGGGGCCGTCCCCGAGCTCACAGAGTCGGAGTCCGATGAGCTGTCTCTAGCGGAACTCCCTTTCCTCAAGCACACCATACTCATGGGCGACGAACCACCACGCGCGTTGCCGATAATGGGTTTCGACGGGTTCCGGGCGCGTGGGGGAGAGGTGTCACAGGAGGAGTTGCGCCAGCGTCAGGCGTCGCTCGACGCGGAAGACGTCATCAACATGCAGTACACCTCCGGGACGACGGGGTTCCCGAAGGGCGTGCAGCTCACCCATACCAACATTGTCAAGAACGCTTTCTTGATCGGGGAGTGCATGGACCTCGGGCCGGAGGATCGGGTTTGCATCCCGGTGCCGTTCTTTCACTGTTTCGGGTGCGTGCTCGGAACGCTCAACACCGTGACGCACGAGGCGACGATGGTACCGGTGGAGCAGTTCGACGCGGAGAAGGTGTTGCAGGCCGTGCATGAGGAGCGCTGCTCGGCGGTCCTCGGGGTACCGACGATGTTCATAGCGGAGCTTGAGCACCCGGACTTCGAGCAATACGACACGACGAGCCTCCGCACCGGCATCATGGCCGGTTCCCCGTGCCCAATGGAGATAATGAAGAAGGTCGTGGACGTAATGGGGGCGTCGGAGATCACCATCGCCTACGGGCAGACCGAGTCGAGCCCTGTCATAACCCAGACCCGCACCGACGATCCGCTGGAACTTCGCGTCTCGACCGTGGGGGGCGCGCTCCCAGACACGGAGGTGCGGATAGTGAGCGTAGAGACCGGAAAGGACTGTGAACCCGGCGAGCAGGGAGAGCTGTGGACGCGAGGGTATCTCGTGATGAAGGGCTACTACAAGATGGAGGACAAGACCCGCGAGGTCATAGACGGTGATGGGTGGTTGCATACGGGGGACCTCGCAGAGATGGACGAGAATGGGTACGTCAAGATCACGGGCCGGGCGAAGGACATGATCATCCGCGGCGGAGAGAACGTCTACCCCCGCGAGATCGAGGAGTTCCTCTACACGCATCCCGATATCTCCGACGTTCAGGTCTACGGCGTCCCGGACGCGAAGTACGGCGAGCAGATCGCCGCCGCGGTAAAGGTAAAACCGGATGCGAACCTGACGGCGGAGGAGGTCCGGGAGTATTGCCGAGACAATATCGCCTACTACAAGGTGCCGGAGTACGTGGACTTCGTGGAGGAATATCCGATGACGGCGAGCGGCAAGATCCAGAAGTACAAACTGCGCGAGAGAGCCGTCGAACGCCACGGTCTGAAGGGCGTCAGGGCATGAAAAAGGGCCGGGATCTTCCCCGGCCCTCGCTACCGCTCTGTGTTACCTCCGGGCGCTTCGCCCTCCGATGACCGCCCGGTAGATCGCGAGCAGAATGATCGCGCCGAGTGTCGCTACCAGAACGGTCCAGATGAAACCACCGCTACCCATGCCCAGGAGATTCTGCGTGATGAACCCGCCTAGGAAAGCCCCGACGATGCCGAGGATGATCGTTACGATGATGCCACCCGGATCGTCCCCCGGCATAATGAGTTTCGCCAGCGCCCCAGCGATGAGCCCGATGATTATCCATACGATGATGCCCATATCTTGTTTCCTCCCTTGCTAGTGATTGCCAACGCCGTCATGTATGCCCTAATACGTCCGGCGGTGAACATATGTTTCGCTGTGGCGCTTCACGCCCTGCTATTATCAGCGGCATTACCGGGAAGAGGAGGAGAGCTGTGAACTTCGACCTGACCGACGAACAGCGGCGGTGGCGAGACCTGGCGCGCGACTTCGCACAATCGGAGATTCGGCCCCGCGCCGCGCAACTGGACCGCGAACAGAAATTTCCCTACGACATAATCGCCGAGATGTCCCGCCTGGGCCTGATGGGTCTGTCGCTGCCGGAAGAGTACGGCGGCTCCGGGGGGGACTTCGTAAGCTACAACTTGGCGCTGGAGGAGATCTCTCGCGCCGATACCTCCGTCGGAATCACGATGGAAGCTCACATCTCACTCGGTTGCGCCCCGATCTCCGCCTATGGAACACCGGAGCAGAAGGAGACGTTTCTCTTGAAGTGTGCGACTGGCGAACATCTGTGGGCTTTCGGCCTGACGGAGGACAACGCCGGCACCGACGCGGGCGGCACCGAGACGATCGCCGAGCTTCGGGATGGTGAGTGGGTCATCAACGGGTCGAAGAAGTGGATCACGAACAGCGGCACGGACATCACGGCGGGCGTCACGGCCATCGCGAAGACCGGCGAGCGCGATAACGGCAAGCCGGAGCTCACCGCGATCATCATCCCACAGGAAACTCCCGGCTTTACGCGCGGTGAGCCTTACGAGAAGACTGGCTGGCGCGCCTCGGACCAGCGGCCGCTCTACTTCGAGAATTGCCGGGTCCCCGAGGCGAACACCCTGGGCGAGCGCGGCCGGGGCTTCCGGCAGTTCCTGGCGACGCTGGACGCGGGAAGGGTTGCGGTGGCGGCGCTCTCCGTCGGGCTGGCTCAGGCGTGCTTCGATGAGGCGCTGGCGCGGGCAAAGGAACGGAAGCAGTTCGGGCAGTCCATTGCCGGGTTCCAGGCGATCCAGTTCAAGCTCGCGGACATGGCGATGGAGATAGAGCTGGCGCGGAACATGGTGTTGAAGGCGGCGTGGCTGAGGGATGAGGGTCGGCCGTTCGGGCAGGAGGCCAGCATGGCGAAGGTCTTCGCGAGTGAAACGGCCAAAAGAGCGGCGGATCAGGCGGTGCAGATCTGGGGGGGCGAGGGGTTTATGGAGACGAGCGCGGTTGCGCGCTACTGGCGGCAGGTGAAGATCAACGAGATAGGGGAGGGTACTAGCGAGATCAACCGCCAGATCATCGCCCGCTCACTCCTCTCCGAATCCGCCGAGGAAGCGAAGACGAACATGGTGGCACAATAACCTGTAAATCTAGCTGCTTTGCTACTTCGGATTGCAGGCTAAATATACAGAAACTTTGTATCTTAATGAAAGGTGCTGTTATGGAGATTTATTGGGTGAACGACGCATGACACAAGAACTTGACAAACTGTATTCGCAGATTCGACAGGCAGCGACCGAACGCGAGTTAATCGTGGTTGGTAATATGCCTCGTGTTTTCGAGTTGCCAGGCATGGAATGGGAAGATAACTGGATATCTTTCTTGGATTGCGCGAACCAAGCACAAGTAAATCTTCTGTACCTCAAAGAATGGCGATACGCTCCTGAAGAGATAATTGAGGAAGTTATTCGTGACGAAATCGGGCCACTCTACGGTTTTGACAACAATAAGAGCGCTGACGCGGATGTTGATGGTGGCGAAACCCAAACCTATCTTCGCGCCCGCTTCCGAGAAGTAATCGCCCCGTGGAATGTTCATAGCGGCGAAGTGCTTGAAATCTCAAGTGTATGGATCAGGGATGGTGTTGTACATCACTGGCGACGCGAAGCTGATTGGGAACACCACCATCGCGAAACCCTCGAACTTGCTATAGCAGAAGCTAAGCAGGCCGGTCAAGAGAATCATAGGCTTCGCACAGAGGCAGAAGCACACGAGTTAAGTAAAAGAGCACTACATATGGCACAACATCCTCGTTTTACGGAAGCAACAAATCAGGATAAAAGGACATTCATGGCAAACCAGTTGTTTCCTGGCATTGACCAGTGGACAGCGAGACATATTGCTAACCAGGCCACATTGATTTACTGGTGGGATATGGAGCCAACCGAAAGAGCAGAAGTAGCACAGCGTGTAGTAGCGCTTCGCGCACAAGGCCGATCATTTAGCAGTATTGCGGCAGAGTTGAAGATTTCGGAAGCAAAGGTAAAGCGAATTTTTGGTGACTCGCCGTAGAGTTATATGAGACAAGTCAACCCAATCATCACCCGCTCTCTCCTCAGCGATGAGAGCGCCGATACCGCGAAAGAGAAGATGGTGGCCCAATAGCATGCCACTGTACGCTCTGAACCTCTTCGACCTCGCGGAGAACGACCTGTACCGTCAATATTCGCGACGCTCCGTGGAGGCCGTGGGCAAGCACGGCGGACGGGTCGTGGCGCTCGGAGAGCTGGATCGGGCCGTGGAGGGGGACTCGGGCGTAGAACCCCGCAAGGTGATGGTGCTCGTGGAGTGGCCTTCGCGCGAGGCGTTCGACACCTTTCTCGCAGACCCGGACCATGAAGACCTCCACCCGCTACGCGAGGACGGGACACGAAACTACCTGTGGTGGACCTACGAACGTCTGGAGGACCTGCGCCCGCTCTTCAGGTCCTGAGCGAGAGCCGGTGACCGCTCTAAACACACCGAAGCGGGCCGGGAATCATCTCCCAGCCCGCTTTGGGTATCCGCGGCCCTTTCTCTAGAAGCGGGTTACGTCTTCGCAGTCGGGGGCGACGTAATCGGCGGCGTCGGCCGATACGGTGTCGAAACCGGGGCCGCAAGTGATGTTGTCCTTCGTGGTGGGCTCGTCGTAGCTCTCGCCGGAGGTGCTTGCGATGTAGTCGTCGCCCGCGCCGCCGTTGAGGAGGTCGCGGCCCGTGTCGCCGATGACGTAGTCGTTGCCGTTCCCGCCGTAGACGCGGTCGTTGCCCGCCCCACCACTGAGGCCGGCGAATATGTGCCGCGAGGCATCGTTGCCGGCTCCACCGAAGATGGTATCGTTGCCGCTTCCGCCGGAGATGAGGTCGCGCCCGCCGTCGCCGCGGAGGGTGTCGTTGCCGGCCAGGGCCGTGAGAGTGTCGTTGCCGCCCAGACCCCGGAGATCGTCCACAATCCGCGTGCCGCGCAGCGAGTCTGCGCCGGAGGTGGCGGACGCCGCGGCCATGGCCGTGCCGGTGTAGAGAGCGAGTAGGAGTCCCGCCAGTACCATTGTGAGCGCCGTCTTCCTCATCCTCGTCTCCTCCCCGTTTGGTCTTTTTGCATCCTATGAGGGCATCGTAAGCGCCGGAGGTTACAGGACGAACATCGAAACGGTAACTATTTGGCAACAGTTTGTGAACCTGGGGGCCGTGGCGGCTGGCGTGGACGCCGGATAACATGGCAACGGAGATGAGACACGTTTACGGAAACCCGTGATGAGCCGGCTTCGGACGCTCGTGGATGCGAAGGGCGAAGATTTCCGGCGCAACGCCGAGGCTTACGAGGCCTTGCTCGCAGAGTTGCGTGAGCGCTCAGTCGAGGCCCGGCGTGGAGGTGGCGAGAAGGCCCGGAGGCGTCACGAGGAGCGCGGCAAGCTGCCGGTGCGTGAGCGCATTGACCTCCTGCTAGATCCCGGCACCGCTTTCCTGGAGCTATCGCCTCTCGCAGCCTATAGTATGTACGATGGACGGGTCCCTGCGGCCGGGATCGTCACCGGCATCGGGCGTGTCTCGGGCCAGGAGGTGATGGTCGTCGCCAACGACGCAACCGTGAAGGGCGGCACCTATTATCCGATGACGGTGAAGAAGCATCTGCGCGCGCAGGAGATCGCCGAGCAGAACCACCTGCCGTGCATCTACCTCGTGGACTCCGGCGGCGCGTTTCTTCCGTTGCAGGATGAAGTCTTCCCGGACCGCGAGCACTTTGGTCGCATCTTCTACAATCAGGCGAGGATGAGCGCTAAGGGTATCCCGCAGATAGCCTCCGTGATGGGCAGTTGTACGGCGGGTGGAGCATATGTCCCGGCGATGAGCGACGAGGTCGTGATCGTGAAGGGTGAAGGCACGATCTTCCTGGGCGGTCCGCCTCTCGTGAAGGCCGCGACGGGTGAGGAAGTCACCGCCGAGGAACTCGGCGGCGCCGACGTCCACACCCGCCGTTCCGGCGTAGCCGACCACTTCGCCGAGAACGACGAACACGCTCTCGCAATCGTCCGTTCCATCGTCGAGCATCTGAACCGGAAGAAACAAGCGCCCTGGACGGTCGAGGAACCTGAAGAACCACTCTACGACAGCGGAGAACTCTACGGAATAGTGCCGCGAGATCCCCGCCAGGCCTACGACGCGCGGGAGGTCATGGCCCGCGTCGTTGACGGTAGCCGCCTGCACGAGTTCAAGCCGCTCTACGGTGCGTCGCTGGTCTGCGGCTTCGCACGCATCATGGGCCATCCGGTCGGTGTTCTGGCTAACAACGGCATCCTGTTCTCCGAGAGCGCGCAGAAGGGCGCCCACTTCATCGAGCTGTGCTGCGAGCGCGGCATCCCGCTCGTGTTCCTTCAGAACATCACCGGCTTTATGGTGGGGAAGGAGTACGAGGCCGGCGGTATCGCGAAGGACGGCGCGAAGCTGGTCATGGCCGTCGCGAGCGCCAACGTCCCGAAGTTCACCGTGATCGTCGGGGGCTCTTTCGGGGCGGGGAACTACGGCATGTGCGGCCGGGCCTACTCGCCGCGTTTCCTGTGGATGTGGCCGAACGCCCGAATTAGCGTGATGGGCGGCCAGCAGGCCGCGAACGTGTTGCTGACCGTACAGGAAGATAACCTCGCGCGCGAAGGCAAGGCGTTGAGTGACGAGGAGCGGGACGAGTTCCGCCGCCCGATCCTCGAGAAGTACGAGGAGGAAGGGAACCCGTACCACTCGACGGCGAGGCTCTGGGATGATGGGGTCATAGACCCGGCAGATACGCGAATGGTCCTGGCTCTTGGACTTTCTGTAGCAGCGAATGCTCCGCTAGATGAGACCAAATTCGGCGTGTTCAGGATGTAATCGTGGCCGGATACGAACACCTGCGGCGGACAGAGGATGGTGTGGTAGCGACCGTTGCTCTCGCGCGTCCCGACACGCGCAACGCGCTGAACTCCGCTCTGATCGAGGAACTGACGACGTGTTTTGAGGAACTTGCGGCTGACGACCGCGTGTGCGTGGTGGTCTTGACCGGCGAGGGAAGCTCTTTCTGTGCCGGGGCGGACATAGGATACATGCGCGATACTGCGCGGTTTTCTTACGAGGAGAACCTGCGGGACGCCCGGCGTCTCGCGGCGATGTTTCGAGCGGTGGACGAGTGTCCCAAACCGGTGGTGGCGAAAGCGAAAGGCGCCGCCGTCGGGGGTGGCGTGGGACTTGTGGCCGTGGCGGATATCGCGGTGGCTGCGGAGGGGACGAAGTTCGCGTTCTCGGAGGTGCGGCTCGGGATCGCCCCGGCTACGATAGCGCCTTTTGTAGTGCGGAAGATCGGCTACTCGCACGCCCGTGCGCTGTTCCTTTCCGGGGAACGGTTCGGCGTGCAGCGGGCGCGGGAGATCGGGCTCGTACACGAGGTCGTTCCCGAGGATGGCTTGGACGGCGCAATCTCCGCGAAGGTGGACGCGCTGCTCGCGGGCGGGCCGCGCGCGCAGGCGGCCGTAAAGATGCTGCTCCGGGAGATAGAAGACCTAGAGTCGCTGGATGCTCTGGCCCAGATGTCGGGTGTGATCTCCGGGCTCCGGGTCGGCGAGGAAGGCCAGGAGGGTCTGGGAGCGTTCCTGGAGAAACGCGAGCCCCGCTGGAGAGAACGGCTGTGAGCTTCGGTAAGGTGCTCGTCGCCAACCGGGGAGAGATAGCGGTGCGCGTGATCCAGGCGTGCCGGGAGCTCGGCATCCGCAGCGTCGCCGTGTACTCGGAGGCGGACGAGCGGGCAATGCACCGGCGCCAGGCGGACGAGGCGTATTTTATAGGTCCAGCCCCGGCGGCGGAGAGCTACCTGAATGTAGAGCGGCTGGTCGAGGCTATAGAGAGATCCGGGGCGGAGGCGGTGAATCCGGGGTACGGCTTCCTCTCAGAGAGTGCGGCTTTCGCACGGACGGTTCAGGGGGTTGGCGCGGTATGGGTAGGACCGCCGCCGGAGGCGATGGAGGCGATGGGCCTGAAGGTGCGGGCGAAGGAGCTGGCGCGGCTGGCGGACGTGCCGACCGTGCCGGGCTATGATGGAGAAGAGGCGAGCGAGGAGCGGCTGGTCGAGGAGGCGGAGCGGATCGGCTACCCGGTGCTGGTCAAGGCGAGTGCGGGTGGCGGCGGGCGTGGGATGCGCACCGTAACAGAGCCCAAAGATTTCGCAGAGGCGGTGCGAGGCGCGAGGCGCGAGGCGGAGGCGGCATTCGGGGACGGGTCGGTGTTTTTGGAGAAACTCATCGAGGCTCCCCGGCACGTCGAAGTGCAGGTGATCGCGGACGATCACGGCAACGTGGTGCATCTGTACGAACGCGAGTGCTCGATCCAACGCCGCCACCAGAAGGTCGTCGAGGAAGCTCCGTCCCCGGCCCTGAGCCCCGGCCTGCGCGAGGCTATCTGCGAGTCCGCCGTGCGTCTGGCCCGCAAGGCCGGATACCGCAACGCCGGTACGGTCGAGTTCCTGCTGGACGGCGAGGACTTCTACTTCCTGGAGATGAACGCCCGCCTGCAAGTCGAGCATCCCGTGACCGAATTGGTTACGGGCCTGGATCTCGTCTGCCTCCAACTCTCTGTCGCCGCCGGGGAACCGCTACCGTTCGGCCAAAACGACGTAACGCTGCGCGGCAGCGCGATCGAGGCCCGCCTGTACGCCGAGGACGAGCAGGGTATGCCGGTCGGCGGGAAGCTGCTGGACTTCGACCCGCCAGAGGGAGCGGGCATCCGAAACGACGCCGGATTCGAGGCTGGGGACGAAGTCCCGATCAACTACGACTCGATGCTGGCGAAGCTGATCGTCCACGCCCCCGACCGTCCCGCCGCCATTAGACGCCTCCGCCGCGCCCTGCACGACTACTCGGTCCTCGGCGTCCCGACGAACCTGCCGCTCCTCGGACGCATCGCCGAGCACCCCGCCTTCGCTACCGGAGAGACAACGACCCGCTTCCTGGATCAGCACGAACTCGGAGACCCACCGCCAGAGAAGCCCATTCCGCGCACGGCGCTACTACTCGCGGCGACTGCCGACCTCCTGAAGTCCAACACGTCCACCGATCCATTTACTTCTGGTCCCTGGCGACTGCTCGGCGCCAGCCGGCTCCGGTACGCCTCCGGCGATAAGACTTACCACGTCGAAACCGTACGCGCCGGCTCCCGAACGCTAAGACTCTCGTTGGCCGGAGAAGAGTCCGTCGTGGAAGTGCTGCGCGTGGCGGACGGACGGATCCAGGCTCTCGTGGACGGCGAACCGGCCGAAGCCAGGATAGCTATCGTCGGGACGGGCCTGATGCTCTCATTCGATGGCGATAGCTACCGGATCGCCCGCCCCGCGCCGCCGGACGTGAACGAAGGCGGCCCCGGTGGAGACTCCGCGAGCGCCGGCCTGACGGCCCCGATGCCGGGGACGGTCGTAAAGATGGCCGTCTCCGAGGGCGACGAGGTCCAGGAGGGGCAACTCCTCCTCGTCCTCGAAGCGATGAAGATGGAGCAGCCGGTAACAGCGCCCCACGCCGGAACCGTAACCTCACTCCCCTTCGACGAGGGCGCTCTCGTCCCCGGTGGCGCGGTGCTCGCGGAGATCGTGCAGCCGAAGAGCGAGTAGACCGGACGCCATAGCTTTGACCGTAAAGTTGCTTTTTGCTACCGTTCTTTCAGGGGAAGGTTATCGGATGTGGGCGTGTGTCTACGGGCGCATACCCGTCAAATGAGAGGAGTCCTGATCGTGGTGCAACCGCCGACCAATGAGCACTTGCAAGAACTTGCTGAGCGTTTCGGTTTGAGACTGGATGAGGACGCTGCGAACTCTTTCCGCGGCCTGGTCGAAGGTACGCTCGGATCCTACCGTAGGCTGGACCAGCTCGTCGAGCCCGAGTTGCCGGTCCGCTACCCGCGCTCCCGAAGCCGTCGTCCCGAGCCGGAGGAGAACCCTCTCGGCGCGTGGTATCAACAGTGTTCCATAAAGGGAGCTTCGGACGGTCCGCTGGAGGGCAAGCGCATCGTCATCAAGGACAATGTCTGCGTCGCCGGGGTCCCGATGATGAACGGGACGTCCACGCTGGAGGGGTACGTCCCGGAGTTCGACGCCACCATCGTCACGCGCATCCTCGACGCCGGTGGTGAGATAGTCGGCAAGGCTGTCTGCGAGCATCTCTGCTTCTCCGGCGGTAGCCACACCAGCGACTCCGGGCCGGTCCTGAACCCCCACGACCACACCCGCTCGGCGGGCGGATCGTCCAGCGGGAGCGCCGCGCTAGTGGCCGCCGGAGAAGTGGATATGGCTATCGGCGGGGACCAGGGCGGCTCCATTCGCATACCCTCGTCCTGGTGCGGGGTCTACGGCCTCAAGGCGACCTACGGGCTCGTCCCGTACACCGGCGTCTTCCCAATAGAGCTGACGCTCGACCACACCGGACCGATAGCCGCCAGCGTCTCGGACGTGGCGCTCCTACTGGGAGCCATAGCCGGAGAAGACGGCTTCGACCCGCGTCAGAAGGACGTCCGTGTAGGCGACTACGGGTCCTTGAATGGCGACGCAAGCGGCCTACGAATAGGCATTTTGACCGAGGGGTTCGGGTGGCCGGGACTCTCGGAAGAAGACGTGGATGAGGCGGTTCGCAGGGCTGCCGACGCCTTCGGGGACATGGGTGCGGCGGTGAGTGAGGTCTCCGTGCCGCTGCACCGCGACGGCATCCACATCTGGAACGGGATCGCGATAGAGGGCGCTACCGAGCTGATGGTGCGCGGCAACAGCATGGGGACCAACTGGAAGGGTCACTACAGCACCTCCCTCCTCGACGCCTACGCTCGCGGACGCACCACCCGCGCCGCCGACCTCTCCGAGACCGTCAAGCTCACGATGCTGGTGGGAGAATACATGCGCGAGAGCTACCACGGCCGCTACTACGCCAAGGCGCAGAACCTCGGACGCAAGCTCGCGGCAGCCTACGACGCCGCGCTGGAATCGGTGGACCTGCTCGTGATCCCAACCCTCCCGATGAAGGCGACACCTATCCCACCGGCCGATGCCTCCCGCGAGGAAGTGGTAACGCGCGCCCTGGAGATGATCCCGAACACCGCCCCGTTCGATGTGACCGGCCACCCCGCGATGACCGTACCCTGTGGCCTTTCGGAGGGCTTACCCATCGGTGCGATGCTCATCGGAAAGAAGTGGGATGAGGCGACCGTCCTGCGGGCTGCCCACGCCTTCGAGCAGACCGGGACCTATAACACCAAAGCCAGCGCTGCGGCAAGTCGTTGACGCGAAGCCCCGGGTCATGTTCCCGAGGCGGTGGACGCCTGCCGCAGAGCTGGGCGTGGGGAATGCCGGGTTTTGGCGCCATTATTCTCGCTGCTGCCTCCCCTGCGCCGAACAGCATGTGACTGTAGGTGTCCAGCGAAATGGGGATGGTGGCGAGGCGGCGGTGCGCGACGGATCCTGGAGAAACCCGTCGACGGGGCCCGGAGCAGAAACCCTCGAATGGTGCGGGTGGTTCGGACGAGATGGGGCGTGCGAGTTGCGCGCCGCCATCAAGCCTTGATCCACCCGAACGGGCTGATCCTCCTGGAGTTCTCGCACCCAGCGACGAACGCGACCACGCTCATCGTTAGCCTCGGCTTCTTGCAGACTCCGTTCGGATGGCGAGCGTGGCAATCCTGACCAGCGCCGGCTGGCTCGTCAACCGCACGGGCGGCGTCCCGGTCCCGGTCTGGGCGGTCGGGGAGTGAGCATGACCATCGCCTCGCTGCTCGCCGCCGTGGGGCTCGCGATCGCGCACCTGCTCTCCGGCCGGCTCAGCTTCCTGGATGTCAGGCCGCGCAGTCGCTGGCTCTCGGCGGCTGGTGGCATCTCCGTCGCCTACGTCTTCGTCCACACTTTGCCGGATCTCGCCGAGGAGCAGGAGACGCTGCGCGAGGCCGCCGGCGAGGCACTTGCCTTTGTTGAGAGCCACGCCTACCTCGTGGCGCTGCTGGGTCTCGCCGTGTTCTACGGGCTGGAGCGTGCCGCGAAGGCCTCCCGGGGGCGCAGGCGCCGGACCGGTGGAGAAGATTCGACGGGGGTCGGGGTCTTCTGGTTGCACGTTGGCTCCTTCGCCGCCTACAACGCGCTCATCGGTTATCTGCTCTTGCACCGCGAGTCATCCGAGCCCGGCAGCCTGCTGTACTTCGTCGCGATGGCCGTGCACTTCGCCTTGAACGATCACGCGCTGCGGCAGGATCATCGCGAGACGTACACCCGCATCGGGCGATGGGTGCTTGCGGGGGCGATTGTCGCGGGTTGGGGGATCGGATTGATGACGGACGTCAGTGAGGCGGCCACCGGCGGGCTCATCGCGTTCCTCGCCGGCGGCGTCATCATGAACGTCATGAAGGAGGAGGAACCCGGACGTGCCGGATTCCTCCCGTTCGTGGCGGGAGCGGCCGCCTACGCGGCGTTGCTCCTAGCGAGTCTTTAGTCCCGGCGCGATCGTCACCGTGGCCAGCTTGCCGGGTTCACCCATCAACTCGATCGCGCCGGCGCTATCACCGATCGAGATCGAGAAGCGCGTCACCTTCCCCATCGAGACGGCGTTGGCGGGCATTCCTGGCCTGGAGTCGACGCGCTCTATCTCGCGCAACGGCTTCAGCCAAGTCTCGGCGGTCTTCAAGGAAAGCACCGACCTCTATTTCGCGCGCCAGCAGGTGGCTGAGCGGCTGACCCAGGCGCGGGACACCCTCCCGAGCGGCGTGCAGCCCCAGATCGGCCCGGTCACGACCGGCCTGGGCGAGGTCTACATGTACACCGTCGAGTTCGCCAATCCCGGCGGCAAGGGCGCGAAGGTCAAGGACGGGAGCCCTGGTTGGCAGTCCGACGGCTCCTACCTCACCGTCGAGGGCGAGCGGTTGAGCGATCCCGTCGCGCAGGCCGGTTATCTTCGGACGGTTCAGGACTGGATCATCCGGCCGCAGCTGCGCACCGTCAACGGCGTCGCCGGAATCGATTCCATCGGCG
>CALMWA010000022.1 GCA_937873125.1 uncultured Actinomycetes bacterium
ATCTCTATGCTCTGGAGCAGGTTGTGGGCGATGACCGGGAGCATGACGTTTAGCTCGAAGTTGCCGCTCTGTCCGGCGAGGGCGATGGTGGCGTCGTTGCCGATCACCTGCGCGGCGACCATCGCGGCGCTCTCGGCGATGACGGGGTTCACCTTGCCGGGCATGATGGATGAGCCGGGCTGCACCTCCGGCAGCGCTATCTCGGCGAAGCTGGCGCGCGGGCCGCTCCCGAGCCAGCGGATGTCGTTGGCTATCTTGAGTAGGCTGACGGCGACGGTCTTTAGCGCCCCGCTGGCGAAGACGGCGGCGTCCATCGCGCTCTGGGCCTGGAAGTGGTTCTCCGTCTCACGCACCTCGACGCCGAAGCGTTGGCTCAGGCGCTCGCACACCTTGCTCGCGAACTCGGGGTGGGTGTTGACGCCGGTGCCGACGGCGGTGCCGCCGAGGGCGACTTCGGCGAGATCTTCCACGGCCTTGTTGACGCGCCCTATGCCGCGTTCTATCTGGCCGGCGTAGCCCTGGAACTCCTGTCCTAGACGGATCGGGGTGGCGTCCTGCAGGTGCGTGCGACCGGTCTTGACCACGTCGTCGAACTCGCGGGCCTTGTCTTCGAGCGCTTCTTGCAGCTTCTGGAGGCCGGGGAGGAGGTCTTGCTGGATGGAGATCAGGGCGGAGAGGTGGATGGCGGTCGGGATGACGTCGTTGGATGACTGGCCCCGGTTGACGTGGTCGTTGGGGTGGACGGGGTCTTTGGAGCCCAGCTCACCGCCGGCTATCTGGATGGCGCGGTTGGAGATCACCTCGTTCGCGTTCATGTTGGTGGAGGTGCCGGAGCCGGTCTGGAAGATGTCGAGGACGAACTGGTTGTCCTGACGCCCCTCGACGACCTCCTCGGCGGCCTGCACGATGGCGTCCTTGAGGTCGTCGTCGAGGCCGCCGAGCTCGTTGTTGACGACGGCGGCTTCGAGCTTTATGGCTCCGAGCGCCTGGATGAAGCGGCGCGGGAAGCGGAGGTCGCTTATGGGGAAGTTGTCCAGGGCGCGGCGGGTCTGGGCGCCGAAGAGGGCGTCGCGCGGGACTTCGACCTCCCCCATCGAGTCGCGTTCCTTGCGGTGCGGAGTTTCTTGCTGCGTCATGCGGGCCTCCCGTCGAAGCTCGAACGTTTTGGTCATATAATCCTCCTACTAAGGGAGCATTATACGAGAGGTGATGTTTTGGATTCTCTACACCACGCACTGAAGGAATGGGCGGTCGCCGTCCGGGCGCTGGAGCGCGGCGCAACGACGCTCGTGGTCCGCAAGGGCGGCATTCGGGAGAAAGCGTTCGCCGTGGAGGATACGCGCTTCCTGCTGCTACCCGGCTACGAACACCAGCGTCCGGACCTTCTAAAGCCCGAGTACCGCGGCCTGATGGACGGTCTGCCGGACCTCACCGACGACGGGCCGCTGCGGTTCTCGTCGTTCGCGGAGGTCGCCGGCGCCTACGAGGTCTCGGAGGCGGAGGATCTAGCGGCGCTGGACGAGCATCACATCTGGACGCCGGAGTACGCGGAGAGCCGGTTCAAGTGGCGCCCGAAAAAGCCGCTGACGGTGCTCTTGCTCAGGACCTACGTGCTGCCGGAGGCGGTCGAGTTGCCGTACCGGGAGGAGTACGGGGGGTGCAAGTCCTGGATCGAGCTTACGGAGTCTGTCTCCGTCGAAGGCGCCCGTCCGGCGCTATACGACGAGGAGTTCGAACGGTTGACCACTCCGGCGCTCACGGTCCTGCGAAGGCTCGAACCCGCGCCGGTCGGGTCGTAGGGGCGCGTTTTGGGCTCGGGCGCCGTACCGATAGTGCTGGTCTTTTTGCTGGTGTTCTTTAGCTGGCAGACGATCTACTCGGCCAACAAGGACCTCGTGCGGGCGAAGGCGTGGAAGGAATTGGCGCGGCGCTCGCTGCCGTTCGGGGCGCTGCTGTTGATGGCCGCGAGCCTCTTCGTGGTGCGAAGTTTCGAGCAAGGCTCGGTCCTTCTGGTGTGGATGGTAGTCTCGGGCGTCGTGATCATCCTCGCCAGCCGGTTCTCGATGCCGCCGACCGAACGCGAGGCCAGCAAGGCTTTCCGCTCCGGCAACTTCCAGAAGGCTACGGAGCTCTACAGGGAGCTGGTAGAAAAGCAGCCGCTCGCTCGCAACCACGCCTTTCTGGGTGCGGCGCTCGGCGCCTCCGAGCGGCTCGACGAGTCCATCACCGCCTCGACCCAGGCCATAAAGAAAGACCCCGAGTACGGTCTCGCCTACTACAACCGGGCGCTCGTGTTGCGGCGGCAGAACAAGAAAGACCGGGCCGTGAAGGACCTCAACAAGGCCCTTGAGGTGGATCTCCCGCGCCGCTTTAGGGTCGCCGTCCGCAAGCTACTCGAAGAGTTGGCGTGAGCCTGTTCTACCCGACACTCGCCGCGCTCGTCATCCTGGCGGTCTTCGTGTTCTTTATCGGGCGGCAGAACCGCGACCTGCTGCGGGTACGGGCCTACAGGGAGTTTCTGTGGCGTCTGATCCCGGCCCTCTCCACCGGCGTCTTCATCGCCGGCCTCCCCTTCGTGATGGACGAAGCCACCTTCGACAACTACGCCCCCGTCCTCCTCGTCTACCTGGCCGGAGCCGCCGTCCTGACGGCCGTGATGGCCCGCGCCGTCGCCCCCGAGGAACGCCACGCCGGAACCGCCTTCCGCAAGGGCGACTACGAAAGGGCCGCCACCCTCTACGAAGACCTGACGGAGCGTCGCCCGCTCCCCCGCTACCATTCCGCCCACGCCGCGAGCCTCGACGCCACGGGAGACCCCCTCCGCGCCCTCGAAGCCGCAGAGAGGGCCATCAAGCTCGACCCGAAGCTCGGCATCGCCTACTACAACCGCGCCTCCGCCTTCGCGGCCCTCGGAGAGAAAGCCCGCGCCCGCGCCGACCTGCAGAAGATCTTCACCGTGGACTCCAATCGCACCCTGCGCCGCGCAGCCACCGAAGCGATGGAGATGCTGGAGAAGGGCTAGGTTTGGCTAACCGGCATTCTCCATCGCGGGGCCCAGTCTGAGTTGTTGCATCATGCCCAAGTCGTCGCTCTGGAACTACTCCTCGACGATCTTGCCGTCGGCCGTGCGGCCGAGGGTAACGCCGGAGACCAGTATCGGCTTGCCGGTGGGTGGAATGCCCATGAGATCCCCCCGGTGGATGCCGCGCGCGGTCCAGCGCATCGCCATCCTGTCGCCCTCGCAGATCTCCTCTTCGATAGTGACGTAGAGGTCGGGGAAAGCGTTGCGGTACATCCCGGCGTAATGTTTTATGCCCTCCGGCCCACGAAGGTTCTCGGGCAGGGAAGGATCGTGCAGGATGCAGTCCGACGCATAAATCTCATCCGCCGCGTCAAGGTCTCCTTTGTTGTAGATCTCCTCCACCGCCCGGCGCGCCAGTGCCCTGTGCTCCTCCGACATCGCCTCTTCTCCTTCTTCCGATTCATGCTACGTTTGAATCATAGCAACGTCGTCAGGCTGGGGTACATCCCTCAAATGAGTGATTTTGCGGCCGGAAAGTTCTCGCCGCTGCCCTCGGAGGAGGTTCCACGGTACGCCAAGAGACGTTGGGTGACTATGGTGAGGAGTGCGGGCGCGGACAGTTCGGGGTTATTTGGCCGGGGCCGGGTGTCTCTTGGCGGTTCCGGCGCTCACCGCGCCTGTTCCTGGATGTTTGTGGATTCGGCCTTCACCTCGATCCGGCCGTTGCGTACGCGGGTCTCGTAACGCGGCTGCGGGAAGACGGCGGGACCGTTTACCGGTTTCCCGGT
>CALMWA010000023.1 GCA_937873125.1 uncultured Actinomycetes bacterium
AGAGTGCCCAGCTCGTGTGGACCTTCCGGGAGGCGTTCCGCATCGCTCAGGAAGGGCGTCCCGGTCCCGTGCTCATAGACCTGCCCTTGGACGTGCAGACC
Source organism: uncultured Actinomycetes bacterium (assembly GCA_937873125.1). Classification (GTDB taxonomy): domain Bacteria; phylum Actinomycetota; class Rubrobacteria; order Rubrobacterales; family Rubrobacteraceae; genus JACDDK01. Next base: position 102 of record CALMWA010000023.1, read on the forward strand.
AGCGGCCTGGAGGTGGACTTCGACGCGACGCGCGGCGGCCGGTTGCACTTCGACAGGCCGGAGCCGAGCCCGAGCGCCATCCGGCAGGTCATTGAGATGATCCTGGAGGCCGAGCGTCCCGTCCTCATGCCCGGTGGCGGCGTCATCACCACCGACGCTGCGGAAGAGCTGGTGGAGCTTGCCGAGTACCTGCAGGTCCCGGTCAGCCCGACGTATATGGGCAAGGGCACGATCAACGAAGACCATCCGCTGTACATGGGCATCGTGGGACTCCAGACTAGCCAGCGCTTTGCGAACGCGCTCTTTCTGGAGAGCGACCTCGTTGTTGGGATCGGCAACCGCTGGGCCGAGCGGCACACGGGCGACCTGGATGTCTACCGGGGCGACAGGAAGTTCGTCCACATAGACATCGACCCGCGCCAGATCGGGCGGGTCTTCCCGCCGGACCTCGCCGTTGTCTCCGACGCGAAGCTCGCCGTTGAGGCGATGATGCAGACGGCCCGCGACATGACTCCCGAGCGGGAGCCCGGCGAGTGGGTAGACCGGGTGGACGAGCTTCGCTCGACGCTTCTGCGCAAGACGGACTTCGACGACTCGCCCGTCAAGCCCCAAAGGGCCTACCAGGAGATGAACGAGTTCTTCGACGAGGACGCCATCATGGTAACGGCCATCGGCCTGTACCAGATCTTCGGCGGCCAGTTCCAGAAGACCTACAAGCCGCGCCACTACCTCTGCTGCGGACAGGCCGGCCCTCTCGGGTGGGAAGTCCCAGCATGCATTGGCGTCAAGCTCGGAAGGCCGGACAACCTGGTAGTCGGGGTCGTCGGCGACTACTCGTTTCAGTTCCTGATGGAGGAGATAGCGGTCGCCGTACAGTATAAGATTCCCTACGTGCTCGTCATGCTCAACAACGCGTACATGGGTCTGATCCGGCAGGGCGAGATGAAGTACGACATGAACTTCGCGGTGGACATCGCCTACGAAGGGCCGGACAGCGAGTACGGTATGGACAACGTGATGGTGATGGAGGCGATGGGTGCCCTCGGCCGCCGGGTCGATAACCCGGACGAGATACAGGATGCTCTGGCCTGGGCCGTAGAGACGAGTGAGGAGCGGCGCGTGCCGGTGCTCGTGGAGATCATGTGCGAGAGGGAGGTCAACGCCGCGATGGGCCTCTCGATAGACAAGATCAACGAGTACGAACCCATCCTCGACGGAACCCGTGAGACGGCCGGGCAGATCGTCGGAGGCATCCCGGACAGGGACTAGGCGAATGAAGGATGACCTGAGAGAGATCCTGTCGGCGGCCCTCGAAGCCGCCGACCCCAGAATAGCGGTTCGCCGCTACCTGAAGGTCGAAGGAGATAAGCTGCTCGCCGGGGACGCTTCTTTCGAGCTCCGGCGGGTCTTCGTCCTCGCCGCCGGCAAGGCGGCCTGCGCGATGGCCGAAGCCGCCGAGAAGATCCTCGGCGGCAGGATCTCCGGCGGGCTCGTCATCACCAAAGAAGGTCACGAGCAGCCACTCGAACGCCTGGAGGTCCTGGTCTCCTCACATCCCGAACCGGATCAGCGCGGCGTCGAGGCCGCGCGCCGGGTAGCGGAGTTGACCGAATCATTCCAAGAAGGGGATCTCTTGCTAGCTCTCGTCAGCGGCGGAGCGTCCGCGCTTCTGGCCGACCCGTCACCGCCCATAGAGCTGGCGGATCTCAAGAAGCTTACCGGCGACCTCCTCCGCAGCGGCGCCTCGATAGACGAGATCAACGCCGTCCGCAAACACGTTTCGATGCTCAAGGGCGG
>CALMWA010000024.1 GCA_937873125.1 uncultured Actinomycetes bacterium
CGAAACTATGTGCATGACGTGCGAGTAGCGCTCTATCTGCATGAAACTCTCAAGCTCGACAGAGCCGATCTCACTGACACGCCCCAGGTCGTTGCGCCCGAGGTCGACGAGCATGACGTGCTCGGCCCGCTCTTTCTCATCCGCGAGAAGCTCCTCCGCGAGCGCCGCGTCCTGCTCCGGCGTCGCCCCCCGCGGCCGAGTACCGGCCACCGGGCGTGTCATCACCCGCCGTCCCTCCACGCGCACCAGAGGCTCCGGCGAAGCGCCGACGAGCGCCAGATCGCCGAGCTTCAGGTAGGTCATGTACGGGGACGGGTTGACGGTACGGAGGCCCCGGTAGAGCAACAGGGGGTCGAGGTCGCCGATCTCGGCCCGAAAGCGCTGGCTCGGTACGATCTGGAACGCATCCCCCGCCCGGATGTACTCTTTCGCTTTCTCGACCGCCTCGACGTAGCGCGCTTCGGTGACGTTCGAGGAGACCTCGAGGCTTCGGACGGAGCCGGTCCCGTCCGGGAGCGCCCGCCGCACGAGCGGGGCCGCGAGCCGCTCGGAGACCCGACGCACGTCGTCGGCGGCGCGGCGGTAGGCGGCGGAGAAGCCCTCGCCCTCCACGTCGCGCAGAGAGCTGGCGTCTACGAGCGAGATCACGAGCACCTTATGCCGCAGATGGTCGAAGACGACGAGCGTGTCCGTAACCACGAAGTACGCCTCCGGCACGTCCAGATCGTCCGGCGGAGCGTCCGGTAGCCGCTCCAGATACCTAACGGCGTCATACGAGAAATACCCGACCGCGCCACCGACGAACGCCGGCAGGTTCGGCAGCGGCGCGACGGTCTTCTTTCCTACGATCTCCGCGAGCCCCCGGAACGGGTCCTTCGCCGGGACTTCCCGCACCCCGTCCGCGTCCACGACCGTGTAGACGCCATCGCGGTACGAGAGCGTCCGCTTCGGGTCGAAGCCGAGGAAGGAGTAACGCCCGAAGCGCTCGGCGGACTCGGCGCTCTCCAGCAAGAACACGTTCTCCTCGCCCGCGAACTTGAGTACGGCCGAGATCGGCGTCTCCAGGTCGCCGATGAACTCCGCGTAGACGGGCACCACGTCGTGGGACCGGGCGAGCGTACGCGCCTCGTCCAGCGACGGGATGAGGTTGGCCTTAGCCGTGCCGATCACTCAAAACCTTCGCCACCTCGTCTATACCAACGCCGCGCTCCTCCAACAACACCAGCAGGTGATACACGAGATCCGCCGTCTCCTCTGCGAGCCGATCCTCCCCGAGCGCCGCTATAACGACCTCCACGGCCTCCTCTCCAACCTTCTGCGCCACCCGCGGCGTCCCCCGCCGGATCAGGCTCGCGGTGTAGGAATCCTCGGGCATGTGCCTGTGACGCTCGGAGATGGTCCCCGCCAGCCGTTCCAGAACCGTCCCGAATCTCTCCGGCGCACCGGCATCACCCACCGCGACACCCACACCCTCGCCCGCCAGCGTGGTAAAGAAACAGGTCTTCGCCCCGGTGTGGCAGGCCGGTCCCCGCGGCTCGACCCGGTACAGCAGCGCGTCGCCGTCGCAATCCAGGCGGACCTCGACCACTCTCTGGGTATTGCCGCTCGTCGCCCCCTTCCGCCATAGCTCCGCGCGCGAACGGGAGTAGTAGTGGGCCTCCCCGCTCTCCAGCGTCTTCTCCAGCGCCTCGCGGTTCGCGTAGGCGAGCGTCAGGACGTCGCCGGTCGCCACGTCCTGGGCTACCACCGGGGCGAGGCCGTTGTCGTCGAACTTTACACGCTCCAAACCGCGCTCCTCGCTACCTTACGCCCGTCGTGGGATCCGTCATCCGGACGGGGACTCCGGCCTGCATCATGTGTTCCTTGACCTCCCGTATGCTCCATTCACCGAAGTGGAAGATGCTCGCGGCCAGCACGGCCCCGGCGCCGGCGTTTACGGCGGCTATCATGTGCTCCGGGCTCCCCGCGCCCCCCGACGCTATGATCGGGACGCTCGTCTTCTCCGCCACCTCCGAGATGAGTTCCAGATCGTACCCCGTCTCCATACCGTCCGAATCCATGCTGTTGAGAACGAACTCCCCTGCCCCGCGCCGCTCACCCTCGACGAGCCACTCCACTGCATCCATCTCAGTATTCAACCGCCCGCCGTTCAGGTAAACCTCCCAGCCGGCCTTGGCGCCCGGCGCTCTGCGCTTCACGTCCACGCTCAGTACGACACACTGGCTCCCGAAGCGTTCGGCGCCGCCGTCTATGAGGTCCGGGGTCTTTACGGCGGCGCTGTTGATGGAGACCTTGTCGGCGCCGGCCCGCAGCATGTCGCGCATGTCCTCGACCGTCCGCACCCCGCCGCCGATGGTGTACGGGATAAAGACCTCCTCAGCGGCCCGGCGGGCGAGGGCGGTGGCGGTGTTGCGCGCCTCGTGAGAGGCGGTGATGTCGTAGAACACGATCTCGTCGGCACCCTCCCGGTCGTACAGAGCGGCGAGTTCCACCGGGTCCCCCGCGTCACGCAGGTCCTTGAACTGCGTCCCCTTCACCACCCGGCCCGCATCCACGTCCAGGCACGGGATTATACGAACCTTGAGCCCCATGCTAGACGTACGGCACCTTAGCTGTCCGACACTCTTCGGCGATGCGCTCGTGCAGCGCTCCGCCCGCGGGCAGCAGCACCGAGCCCATGTCGCCGGTGCCAACGACCATCGAACCGTCGCGGCCCTTCCAGTGCCGGTGGACAGTATAGGCCGCGAGCGTACCCTCGACGAGGCTCAGGACCTTATCCAGGTCCGCATGCGAGAGTGAGGCGTCCACGTCGAGCTTCGAGAGGTCCACGTTCTCGGAGAGCGAGAGATCCGCGGAGAGGTTGCCTGTCCGCAGCCGCAGACCCGGCGTGTTCCACAAGATGTCCACGGCGGACTTGATCGCCGCCGCCCGAACCTCCTTGTTGCCCTTGCGGAGCTTGGGTTCCGGCATCGCCCGCAGCGCCTCCACCAGGTCCCCGTCATTCTTCCCGTTACGCTCCAGAGAGAGCACCTTCAGCGTCGCGGACGAATCCACCTCCGTGACGACCCACTGACCCCGGTCTCTCGGGAAAGGATAGTCCGTGTACTGTATCCCGACCTCCTCCAACTCCTGCAGAAACTCTTCGGCGTAGATCTCACCATCGAACATGTTTCGGCTGGCGGAGTGAGCCGGAAGGGCAGCCTTCGCGAGTACCCGGTGGACAGGGCGCGTGCCGCGCTCGTTCGGTACCGCGAGCGGCGCATCCGCGCCCACCACGACCCCCCGCCGATTCGACGTGTACCCCTCCGCGGCGCTCGCCAGTTCCTGAGGACTCTCCGCGAACGAGTTGGCGATGATGCTCCCCCGCTCGTCCAGCACCACCAGACAGGACGGCTTCTCCTTCGCCTCGCCCGGCCTCCATGCCAGCGCGCAGCCAATAAACCTCAAACCTCGACCTCCCTATCGGCTCTATCCGCGTTCGTCCCGGCTCTGGAGACGGCCTCCGCGACCTCCTCGCAGACCTCCCGGCACACGCCTTCGTCCGCGTGCTCGACCATCACCCTAACAACAGGCTCCGTCCCGCTCGGCCGCAGAAGGATGCGTCCCTCCTCGCCGAGCCTGCCCTCCGCCTCCGAAACTGCCCGCTCGACCGGCTCCGACCGCGCCACCGCCTTCGTGGCCCCCGGCTCCTCGACCCGCACGTTGATCAGGGTCTGCGGATAAACGTCCATGATACTCGCGAGCTCGGAGAGCGGTTTTCCGTTCCGGACCATCACGTCCAGGAGCGCCAGCGCCGTCACCAGGCCATCCCCCGTAGTCACGTGCTCCGAGAGGATGACGTGCCCCGACTGCTCCCCGCCGACCGAAGCCCCGAGCCGCCCCATCGCCTCCGCGACGTACTTGTCCCCAACCGGCGTCACTTCGTACGGGATCTCCATCGCGTCCATCGCCTTGAAAAATCCCAGGTTGCTCATCACCGTGACCACCACGCCGCCGGCGAGCGCGCCGCGCTGCATGAGGTCGCGGGCGAGGATCGCGAGGATCCTGTCCCCGTCCACCACGTTCCCGCGTTCGTCAACCGCCAGCACCCGGTCAGCGTCCCCGTCGAACGCGAACGCCACGTCATGCCCGGTGGTGTCCAGCTTCTCGACGTGCGTGGAACCGCATACCTCGTTGATGTTCGTTCCCGTTGGCTCGACACCCGACAGGGTGAGATCCACACTGAGCTCCCCGAACGCTATCGGCGCCGCCTCGTAAGCCGCCCCGTTCGCGCAGTCCAGCATTACCCTCATACCCTCAGCAGAAGGTCGAAGCCGATCCAGCAAGCCCTCCACATACATCCTGGCAGCATCAGACATGACCTCTACCGCTCCAATACCGTTCCCAGTGGGACGCTCGAAGTCTTCCGCGGTGAGTAGCTCGACCTCGCGCTCCTTCGCCTCTGAGAGCTTTCGACCCTCGCCGGAAAAGAACTTGATGCCGTTGTCCGGGTAGGGATTGTGCGAGGCGCTGACGACGGCGGCGGCCGAGGCTCCAAGCTTCGGCGCCAGCGCGGCGACGCCCGGCGTCGGCAGTATGCCCAGGTCTATGACCTTCGCCCCGCCGCTCGAGATCCCGGCAGCCAGAGCGCCGGAGAGCATCCCGCCGGAGAGGCGGGTGTCGCGGCCTATCAGGATGGGTCCCCCGAAGGCCCGTGCGCCAGCCAGGCCGAGACGCAGTGCGACCTCGGGGGTCAGCGCGCGGTTTGCGACGCCGCGAATACCATCGGTGCCGAAAGTGATCGGTCTGCGCTCCAAATAACCTCCTCCACAGACAGCGGACCCCTTTCGCACGACGAAAGGGGTCCGACCGTTAAAACCGGTTTGTGCGGCCTAGCGCTTGGAGAATTGCGGGCGCTTGCGGGCCTTTTTGAGACCGTACTTCTTGCGCTCCACGGCGCGGGCGTCACGGGTAAGCATCCCGGCGTTCTTTAGCTCGCCGCGCGACTCCTGCGACTCCTCGGCCAGGGCGCGGGCGATGCCGTGGCGCAGGGCCTCGGCCTGTCCCGTCGGGCCGCCGCCTTCGAGCTTCGCCACCACATCGTAGTTGCTCGCCGAACCCAGCAGGGCCAGCGGCGAGGTCACCACGGTCTGGTAGGCCGGGCGCGGGAAGTACTCCTTATAGTCGCGGCCGTTCACCGTGATCTTGCCGTCTCCCGGCAAGAGGCGGACCCGTGCGACGGCGGTCTTGCGCCGGCCGGTCCCCGTGTACAGAGCTTCTGCCATGCTACTTCACCTCGTAGGTCTGGGGGGTCTGGGCCGCGTGCGGATGCTCGGCCCCCGCGTAAATCTTCAACTTCTTGAACTGCTGGCGGGCAAGCCGGCTCTTCGGCATCATCCCCCAGACGGCCTTGCGGAGGATCTCGGTCGGCTTGCGCTGCATCATGACCTCGTAGCTCGTCTCCCTGAGACCGCCCGGATAGCCCGTATGCCGACGGTACACCTTCTGCTCCGCCTTGCGGCCCGTGACCTCGACCCGATCCGCGTTCACCACGACCACGAAGTCGCCAGTGTCCACGTGCGGGGTGTACTGCGGCTTGTTCTTGCCGCGCAGAACCTTCACTATCTCCGCCGCCAGACGCCCGAGGGTCTGACCCTCCGCGTCAACGACATACCACTTCCGCTCGACCTCCTGGGGCCGCGCCATATAACTCTTCATTATCCTCCGGAGTCCTTGCAAAGTTCAACGGAATTCCAAACGCTGCAAATACTAGCATACATCTACAATACGGTCAGCTTGCGGAGGCGGAAAGCTTGTCAGCTATTCTCTGAACGACCATAGTCGTGCGGCTCAGTTCCTGCTGAACTACGGATGCAATGCTCTCCAGGTCTTCGTGATCGTATGCAAAGCGCTTCGGGTGAATGAAGGGGTCGTTTTCAGGCGGTATCTCGTTCTCGTTTAGCAATCTCTCTAATTCCAGACGGTTCTGTGCCTTCCGGGAAACTCGGTAAAAAAGTCGGATCTCCCATCCACTCGGTGAGATGACTGGCTCGACAACAACGTAAGATTCCTCGTCGATAGGAACTTGGTGCTGTAGAAAGTGCCTCATGGAATGATTTGGGTTTGGTTGCCAGGGAATCTGCCGAACATTTTTATAGTCTTTCACATCAATGAGTGCTTCGAGTTTTTGTACCTTCCCCCGCGCCTCATCCCGCACCTGCTTTATCCCTACTAAGAACTTCTCTACCTCGTCGCTCCGCTCCGCGAGCAACTTGACGAATCCTTGGTTCATCCGAGTCCCTCCTCTCAAGCTTTCGAGAGTGTTCAGAAAATCTAGCATCAACGTTAGATAGCGCGTGTCCACTTTGGATACGTGATGGCCGAGCGCAGAACGTATTGCGCTTGCAAAGTCTGCGTGGGTGAGGTTACGGAAGCCACAATCCGAGCCTTCTCTAGAGGGGTAGAGCGTAAGCAGGATTTTAATCTTGTTTTCGTCTTCGTAGAGGTCTCCGCTTTCGTTCTTCAAACTATCCAGATATTCCGCGTAGTCTTTGAAGGGATTAGCTACTGCGGCGAAGATTTTATTCTCGATCAGCACCGCGTGAGAGTCCGATTTTATGAGAATGTCTATCCGATTATTCGCTTTCGTGACGACTTCGCGCTCGATAGAGACGTTTGCTCCCAAGCCCTCTTCCCCGTCTGCAATACTCACCAAATCCATCAAGGCATCGAGAAAGAGACTCCCTAGGCCATGCGAACCTTTGGGCTCGAAGAAGAACCGGAGGAAGTTACTGCACACATTCTCGTAGTGAGGATAACCAGCGATCTCCATGAAGGTCTGCGGCCGTTCGATACGGTCTGGCAGCTTCTCAAACTTGTCTAAGAGTGCTGCCAAGTCGCGCGCCTCCATAGCTCTAGTCTACTAACACGCGGGCGATAGCGATACCGTCGATGCCCTCCCGGATCAGGGGCACGACTACGGCCGATAGTCGCTCATCGCGCGCCAGCCGCTCGTTAAACTCCCGCATTGCCCTGGACGAGTCGTCCTGCGGGTCAAGGACGCTTCCGTCCCGGATAGTATTGTCCCCCAGGATGAGCGAGCCGGGACGCGAGAGCTGGAGCGCGAAGTCCAGGTACTCGGGGTAGCCCTCCTTGTCGGCGTCTATGAAGGTCAGGTCGAACGGTTCTATCCCTGCCTCGACCATCGCCGCGAGCAGCTCCCGCGCGTCCCCAACCAGTATCTCGACCTTCTCCGAGAGACCGGCGCGCTCGATGTTGCGGCGGGCGACATCAGCATGGCGTTCGTCGAGTTCCAGGGAGATCATGGTTCCTCCATCCGGCAGGGCGCGGGCGAAGTGGATCGTACTGTAACCTCCCAGAGTTCCGATCTCCAGTATCCGCCGCGCCCCCGCTATCTCCGTGAGCAGTTGCAAGAGTTTCCCTTCGCTCGCCGAGACGTTGATCTCCGGCAGACCGGCCTCCCGCGAGTCCCGCAGAGCGGCTTCGAGCGCTTCATCCGGCGGCGCGAACAGCCCCTCCACGTAGGCGTCAATCTCCCGCAGAAGCTCACTCGTCCTGTCTTCACTCATTGTTCGTGCCTCCCCAAAGATCCAGATCATACCCGACACCGACGAGCGTGAGCCCCCGGCTCGGTACGGCCGCCCCCGCCTCGCTCCGCTCCCCACCCGCGAGCAGCCGCTTGAAGTCCGCCAGACTCCGCTTCCCACCCGCCACCTCCAGCATCGTCCCCACCAGGGTGCGGACCATCCCGTACAGGAAAGAGTTGGCGGTTATGTGGTAGGTCAACAGGTCGCCGCAACGCTCCCAACACGACCTCGAGACTACACGATCGAAGCGAAGATGGTAGGTCTTGGACGGCGTGAACGCCCGGAAGTCGTGTGTGCCCTCGACGAGCTTCGCCGTCTCTAGCAACACATCGAAATCCAGCGGGCGCGCGACGTAGCTGGCCCGGCGGCGTTTGAGAGGAGACCGTATCTCATCGTTCACCACCCGGTATTCGTAGCTGCGGCTCCGGGCATTCCGGCGAGCATCGAAGTCCTCCGGTACTGATACGCAGCGCCGCGCCGCCAGGTCTTTCGGCAGCACGGCGGTCGCCTTGTAGGAGACGAGAGACGGCGTGAGGTCCGTGTCGGCGCTGAACGAGACGACCTGCCCGCTCGCGTGTACGCCCGCGTCGGTGCGTCCGGCCACGCTCAGCCTTACCGGCTGTCGCAGCACGGTCTGGAACGCCCGCGTTAGCGTATCCTCGACCGTTCGCCGCCCCGGCTGCGAAGCCCAGCCACCGAACTCCGTACCGTCATACTCCACCAGCCCGGCGAGCTTCACGCCAGCACGCCCGCCGCGAGGATCATGACCGTGACGATGAGGGCCAGAGCGTCGCGGTAGCGGAAGCGCAACTCGCGGTAGCGGGTGCGGCCCTCACCGCCCCGATAGCCCCGGCTCTCCATCGCCTCGGCCAGCTCGTCGGCGCGCCGGAAGGCGCCGATGGTGAGCGGAACCAGGACCGGCACCAGCGCCCGGACGCGATGTACAAGGCCCCCCTCAGAGAAGTTCGCGCCGCGGGCGGCCTGGGCTTTCTGGATCTTCTCGGCCTCTTCCCCGAGCGTCGGGATGAAGCGCAGCGCTATCGTCATCATCATCGCCACCTCGTGCGCCGGGAAGCGGGCCTTCTTCAGGGGAGAGAGCAGATCCTCGATCCCGTCCGCCAGCGCCACCGGGGCCGTCGTCGCCGTGAGTAGTCCCGCCGCCGAGACCAAGAGCAGTATCCGGAGGGCAAGCAAGAACCCTAACCGTAGCCCGCCCGAGTGGACCTCAACGAACCCCCACTCGAACAGCGTCGCGCCCTCGCGTGAGAAGAGCACCTGAAAGAACACCGTCAACGCCACGATGAACAGCACCGGCCGCAGAAGCCGCAGAAAGGTGCGTGTTGGAATATGCCCCACCACCACCAGAGCCGCAATCGCCCCCGAGATAACGAGGAACCCGGCCATCGAGTCGATCAGGAACACCCCGACGACCAGTATCGCGGTCGCCAGGATCTTGGCCCGCGGGTCCAGCGCATGCAGCGGCGATGCCACCGGATAGAACTGCCCAATGCCCCGACTCGCCGCCACCCTAGCCTTCCAACAGCTCTCTCAGCGCGGCGGTCGTCTCCTCGAACCGCACCGGTTCCCCAACGCCGGGATACGCCGCTTTCAGCCCGGCGACGATCTGCACGGTAGCCGGAGCGTTCTCCAGGTTCGCGTAGAAGACCTCCGCCGGAGTTCCCACGGCCCGAGCCACGCCCCCCTCCATCAGGCACACCCGGTCGGCGACCTCGGCGACCTCGTCCAGGTCGTGTGTCACGAACACTACCGATATGCCCGCCTCCCGCAGACCCCGCACGAGTCCGAGGAGATCCTGCCGAGTCGCAGGGTCGAGACCGGCGGTAGGCTCGTCGAGGACCAGGACTTCCGGCCCCATCGCGAGTACCCCCGCGATGGCGACCCTCCGTTTCTCTCCCCCGGAGAGAGCGAACGGCGAACGCTCCGCCAGATGACCGGCGCCCACCGCCGCCAGGGATTGGCGCACCCTCGTCCGCACTTCCTCGTCTCCCAGCCCGATCCGGTGCGGCGCGAAAGCCACGTCTTCCTGCACGGTCGGCGCGAAGAGGGCGGCCTCCGGGAACTGGAACACCAGCCCCACCCTGCGCCGCAGTTCGCTCTTCTTGAGCGTCCTCGCGTCCTCGCCGTCCACCAGCACCTGCCCACTCGCCGGAACTAGCAGCAGGTTCATGTGCTGCACGAGCGTGCTCTTCCCGGAGCCCGTCCCACCGACTATGCTCAACACCTCGCCCGGCTCCACGCTCAGCGTAACGCCGCGCAGCGCCACGACCTCGAAAGGAGTGCCGGGTGAATATACGTGGTGCACGTCTCTCAGCTCCAGCCTCATCGCGCCCGCGCCTCGTTCGCGGCGCGCTCCCTCACGGCCCGCGCAAGCTCCTCCGGGGTTCGCAGCTTCGTAGGCAGCAGGCCGAGAGCGAATGCCAGACGCGGCACGGTCGGCAGGATCATACGATTCTCGCGCAGCAATTCCGTGTCGGAGAGAAGCCGCTCCGGCGTCACGTCCGCCGCGAGGCGCCCGCCGTTAAGGACGAGGATGCGGTCGGCGTCGAGCAGCTCTTCGAGGTGATGCGTCACGTGCAGGATGGTCTTCTCTCCGCGCAGGACTCCCAGGTGTTCGAGCACTTCGCGGCGTCCGCTAGCGTCGAGCATCGACGTGGGCTCGTCAAGGACCAGGATCTCGGGCTCGACGGCCAGCAAACCGGCGAGGGCCACCCGCTGCTTCTCGCCACCGGAGAGCGTGTGCGGTTCGCGCCGTTCGTAACCGCTCAGGCCCACGGTACTTATCGCCTCGGCGACTCGCCGCCGCATCTCCGTGCGTTCCACGCCGAGGTTTTCGAGCCCGAACGCCACATCGTCCTCGACGAACGGCGCAACAAGTCCGTTCTCCGGGTTCTGGAACAGGACTCCAAGCTTCCCACGAACCTCGAACGGCTGAGCTGATGGGTCGAACCCCATCACCCGGACGCGGCCCGAGTCCGCCCGGAGCAGACCGTTCAGGAGGCGTACCAGGGTAGACTTGCCGCCCCCATTCGGGCCGACGACACCGATGTACTCCCCTACCCGGACCTCCAGACTGACACCGTCCAACGCGGGTATCTCAGCTCCGGGATAGGTGTAGGTGAGATCCCGGCATGAAACGACTGGGGACCCGCTGACGCTGGCCTGGCGGGTCCCTGTACCGGGGTTATTCGCGTGTGACGCTACGGGTTACTCCGCGTTGTGGTTGACCAGCTCCAGGTAGACCGCTTCGGCGCCGTCGCCGAGACGTGGTCCCAGCCGGAGGATGCGCGTGTAGCCGGAGTCGCGGCCGTCGAGCTCCGGTGCCACGTCTTCGAAGAGCCGGCGTACGATGGTCTTGTCCTTCAGGATTTTGACGGCATGCCGCCGGGCCGCCAGGTCGTCCTTCTTGGCGGTGTTGATCAGCTTGTCCACGATCCCCCGCACCTCTTTGGCCTTCGGGGCGGTGGTCTTGATGCGGCCGTGCTGGATCACCTGCCCGGCCATCGTACCGAGCATCAGGTTGCGGTGCTGGGCGTCGCGGCCTAGCTTGCGTCCTCTCTTAGCGTGCCTCATATTCCTCACTCTCCAACTCGTAACCGATCTCGGAGAGCTTCGACCGGATCTCGTCCACGCTCTTCATGCCGAGGTTGCGGATGTTCATCAGCTCCTCCTCGGTCATCGTGGCGAGCTGGCCTATGGTATCCACGCCCTCGCGCTTGAGACAGTTGTACGAACGAACCGTCAACTCCAGGTCCTCCACCGGACGCTCGTCCTGGATGACCGGCCGGCCACCGCCGCGACGGGGATCTCCTCCGCCACTTCGCGAGCCCTCGTAGCCGTCCGTGAACAGCCCGAGGATGTCCGTGAGCTGCCTGGAAGCCTCCTGGAGCGCCTCGCGCGGCTCGATGCGGCCGTCCGTGAAGACTTCCAGCGTCAGAGAATCTAGGTCGGTGCGGGAGCCGGCGCGAGTCTCAGCGACCGAGTAGTTGACGCGCTGCACGGGCGAGAACAGAGAATCTACGGCTATGACCCCTATGGGGTCGGCGTCGCTCTTGTTCTGCTCGGCGCGCACGTAGCCCTGGCCTTGCTCGACCGTAAGACGCAGGTCGAGGTGTCCGCCCTCGGAGACGCTCGCGAGGTAATGGTCCTCGTCGATGATCTCCACATCGGCCTTGCGGTCGATGTCCGCGGCAGTTACCTGTCCGGGACCATCCTTGGTTATTTCGAGCTCTATCGGCTCCTCGCGCTCCAGCTTGAACTTCAAGCCCTTCACGTTGAGGATGATGTCCACGACGTCTTCCTTCACGCCGGGGACGGTCGAGAACTCGTGCTGGACGCCCTCTATCCGGATCTTGGTGACGGCGGAACCCGTGAGCCCGGAGAGCATCACCCGCCGTAGCGAGTTACCCAGCGTGTGCCCGAGCCCGCGCGGCAGCGGCTCCGCGACGAAAATCGCCCGCCGCTCGTCTTCTTCTTCCACCCTGAAACGGGGTGGCGCTATGTCTAACATCGTCAAATTACCACCTGCTAAATAAGAGTTATGCGGTTAACGGCTGTAGAACTCGATGATGAGCTGCTCTTCGACGGGAACTTCGATCTCGGCGCGCTCTGGAGCGTGCAGCAACCGGCCCGTGAAGTTCTCGTGATCGGCCTCCAGCCACGGCGGGACGGCGACGACGTTCTCGACGGCGTTCACTATAGGTTCGAGGTTCCGGCTCTTCTCCTTGACCGTGATGACGTCGCCCGGCTTGAGTATGGCCGAGGGAACGTCGTGCTTGCGGCCGTTGAGCTGGAAATGCCCGTGGACCACGAGCTGCCGCGCCTGCGGCCGGCTCGTAGCGAAACCGAGGCGGAAGATCGCGTTATCCATCCGAAGCTCCATGAGCCTGAGGAGGTTCTCACCGCTGACCCCTGACATCCGGGTGGCCTTGTCGTAGGCCTTGCGGAACTGCTTCTCGGAGACGCAGTAGAACCAGCGTGCTTTCTGCTTCTCCATCAGCCGCAAGCCGTACTCCGTCTGCCGCTGCCGGCCTCGGCCGTGCTCGCCGGGCGGATAAGGCTTTCTCTCCAGCGGGTTCTTCCGCATCGAGGAGAGCATCACCCCGGCCCTGCGGTCTCTACGTCCTCTTGGTCCCGTATAACGCGCCATCAGTTACCCCCTCCGCCTCTTGGGCGGGCGGCAGCCGTTGTGCGGCTGGCCCGTGACGTCCCGGATGCCCAGGACCTCGATGCCCATCGACTGAAAAGTACGGGCGGCCATGTCGCGGCCGGAGCCGTGGCCCTTGACCTCGATGTCCACGCGCCTGACACCCTGATCCATGGCCTTGTTCGCGCAACTCTCGGCCGTCATCTGGGCGGCGTAGGGCGTGCTCTTGCGGCTGCCCCTGAAGCCCAGGGCGCCCGCCGACTCCCAGGCGATGACGTTGCCCTCGGTATCGCTGACGCTGACTATGGTGTTATTGAACGAGCTCTTGATGTGGACGACGCCGGTCGTTACGTTTTTGCGAACCTTGCGCCGGCTGCGGCTCGCGCCCCTCGTGCGCTGACCGCCGCGCTGCTGCCTCTGCCTACCCATCTACTTCTTCTTCCTCCCGCCTATGGACGGCTTGGCGCCCTTGCGCGAACGGGCGTTGGTCTTCGTCCGCTGTCCGCGCACCGGGAGACCCCGGCGATGCCGGATGCCCCGGTAGGTGCCGATCTCTATGAGCCGTCGGATGTTCTGGTTCGTCTCGCGCCGCAGGTCGCCCTCGACCTCGACGTTCTGGTCGATGTAGGTCCGGATCTTGGCGACCTCACCCTCAGCCAGGTCCCGCACCTTCGTGTTCGGGTCCACCTCGGTCTCGCGGCAGATCTTCTTCGCCGTCGAACGACCCACGCCGTAGACGTAGGTCAGCCCGATCTCGACCCTCTTCTCCCTGGGCAGGTCAACCCCTGCTACACGCGCCATACTAACCCTGCCTCTGCTTGTGCCGGGGGTTCGTGCAGATAACCCGCACAACGCCGCGGCGACGGATAACCTTGCACCGTTCGCATATCGGTTTCACACTCGCTCTAACCTTCACAACGCTCTCCTTAGTTCCTGAACCTGTAAGTAATACGTCCCCGGCTAAGGTCGTAGGGACTCAACTCCACCTTCACCCGGTCTCCCGGCAAGATCCGAATGTAATTCATCCGCATCTTCCCCGAGATGTGAGCGAGGACGTTGTGTCCGCTCTCCAGCTCGACCCGGAACTGAGTGTTCGGCAACGCCTCCGTCACCGTCCCCTCTACCTCTATTACATCTTCCTTAGCCAAGGACCTCCTCAAACTCTCTCTTCGTTACAAGTTACAAAGTGGCTGGAGCCAAACGGATATGCTACCATGCCAACCCCGTTTTTCCCAATGCTCCTGGTCGAAACCTACGCTCCCGGCACCCCGCTCCCGGTGATTATCAGCGGGCCGTTCTCGGTGACGGCGACGGTGTGCTCGTAGTGGGCGGCCAGGGACCGGTCGGCGGTGTAGATGGACCATCCGTCCCGCTCGTCCAGGTCTATCTCGTAGCTACCTAGTGTGATCATTGGCTCTATCGCGAAGACCATCCCCGGCTGCAGCCTGGGGCCGCTACCGGGTTCTCCGTAGTTAGGGATCTGGGGGTCCTCGTGCATCTTACGCCCGACCCCGTGCGAGACGAGATCCCGGACAACCCCGTAGCCCCGCGCCTCTGCTACGGACTGAATCGCGTGGCCGATGTCGCCGAGATGGTTCCCTGCCCGCATCTGTTCCGCCGCCGCCGAGAGACACTTCCTCGTCGTGCGAAGCAACCCGTCAGCGTCCTGGGATATCTCGCCGACCGCGACCGTCGTCGCCGAGTCGGTGACGAAACCCTCGTAACGGACGCCGACGTCCAGGGAGATCACATCGCCATCCTTCAGGCGGTACGAGCCGGGGATGCCGTGAACGATCATCGCGTTCGGCGAGGCGCAGATGGAGGCTGGGAAGCCCTGGTAGCCCTTGAACTCCGGCTTGCCACCGTGGTCGTAGATAAACTCCTCGGCCAGTTGGTCGAGGTCGGCGGTGGTTACGCCGGGGCGGACGTTCCGCGCGAGCATCTTCAGGCAGGCGGCCGTGATCTCGCCGCCCTCGCGCATCGCCTCTAACTCGGCCTTGCTCTTGCGGACGATCAAGCAGTCTCTCCCACGGCTTTCAGAACGTCGTCGGTCACTTTAGAGATCTCCTGCGTCGCGTCCACGGTGGCGAGCAGGCCGCGTTCGGCGTAGTAATCCTTCAGCGGCTCGGTCTGGTCGTGGTAGATCTCCAGCCTGCGCCGGATAGCGTCCTCGGTGTCGTCCTTACGCTGCACGAAGGGGCCGGGGTCTTCGTCGCTATTCTCCGGCGGCGGGTCGTGCTCGACGTGGTAGATCTTGCCCGTCGAATCGCTCGTCCGGCGGCCGGAGAGCCTCTTGACGAGATCGTCGTCCGGCGCCTCCAGCGCGATCACCTTGTCCAGCTCGATCCCGAGTTCTTTTAGCGCGGCGTCGAGTGCCCGCGCCTGCGACTCGTTGCGCGGAAAGCCGTCCAGAAGCCAGGAATCAGCGCCGGTCAGGTACGGCTTCGCCATCTCGACGATGATCTCGTCGGGGACCAACTCACCCCGGTCGTTGTAGTCCTGGACCTTCTGTCCAAGCTCCGAGCCACTCTTTATCTCGGCGCGCACGATGTCTCCGGTAGAGATGTGCTTCGCGCCCGTCTGCTGCGCGATGCGGTGTGCCTGCGTACCTTTTCCGGCCCCTTGCGGACCGAGCAGTATGACTCTCATCTTTTCTTCATAAACCCTTCGTAGTTACGCATCATTAACTGACTCTCCAGTTGGCGAACCGTATCCAGCGAGACACCGACCACGATCAGCATCGAGGTACCGCCCAGGAAGATCGACTGTCCAAGCCCCAGGGCGTCGGAGATGAAATACGGAATCACCGCCACGGCAGCCAGGAAGAACGCCCCGAAGAGCGTGATCTTCGTGAGCACCCCGTTCAGATACAGCGCCGTCGGCTGCCCCGGACGGATGCCCGGCACGTAGCCACCCTGCTTTTTGAGGTTGTCGGCATGTTCTATCGGGTTGAACTGCACCGCCGTGTAGAAGTACGTGAACATAATAATGAGGATCGCGTACAGCAACAGGTACGGCGCGTTGCCCGGCGTAAAGAAGTTCGCGATGCCGCCGAGGATCGAGTCCTGATTGCCCCCCGACGCGAACTGTCCCAGCACGACCGGGAAGATGAGGAGCGACGACGCGAAGATGATCGGTATGACACCCGCCATGTTGACCTTGAGCGGCAAGTAGGTCGTACCACCCTGACTCATCCGGCGTCCGACCTGCCGCTTGGCGTAGGTGATCGGGATACGCCGCTGCCCCTCGTTAACGAACACGATGGCCGCCACGATGAGAACCGCCAGGATGGCGAGGACGACGATGTTCAGCACGTTACCATCTTCGAGTAGCGACCGGATCGCCCTCGGCGCCTGCGAGATGATCGAAGCGGTGATGATCAGGGAGATCCCGTTGCCGAGTCCCCGCTGCGTGATCAACTCTCCGAGCCACATCGTCAGCATTACGCCCGTCGTTAACGTAACGACGACCAGGAAAAAGTCCACGACCGTGGCATTGGCGAACACCGGGCCAAACTGCCCGGAGCGGAAGAACAGGGCCAGCGCCACCGACTGCAGGATCGCCAGGACCAGCGTGAAGTACCGGGTGTACTGCGTGATCTTCTGCTGCCCGGTCTCGCCTTCTTTGGCAAGCTCCTGGAGCTTCGGGATCGCCACCGTGAGCAACTGCATCACGATGGCCGCCGTAATGTACGGCATGATGCCTAGAGACAAGATGGCGAAGTTGTTGAAAGCCCCGCCGGTGAACACCCCGAAGAGGCCGGTTATGGCGTTCTGGCCGGTCTGCGCGCCGTCGGCCAGCGCGCTCCGGTCGATCCCCGGCAGGGGAATAAACGCCCCGAGCCGGTACAGCGCGATCATGGCCGCCGTGAACATCAGCTTCTGGCGCAACTCCGGTAC
Source organism: uncultured Actinomycetes bacterium (assembly GCA_937873125.1). Classification (GTDB taxonomy): domain Bacteria; phylum Actinomycetota; class Rubrobacteria; order Rubrobacterales; family Rubrobacteraceae; genus JACDDK01. The sequence goes on from CALMWA010000024.1 coordinate 16,650, forward strand.
GCGCCACGCATTTCCGAGGGCTCCTAGCATATCTACAACTCCAGTATCTCGGCGCTCCCGCCGGCAGCCTCGATCTTCTTTTTGGCCGTCTTAGAGAAGGCGTGGGCCGAAACGCTCACGGAGCGTCCGATTTCCCCGTCGCCGAGGATCTTGACCAGCCCTTCCTTCTTCCCGATCAGCCCGGCAGCCCGCAGCTCATCGAGACCTATCGTATCACCGGATACTTCTTCGAGTTGCCCGACGTTGACCGCCGAGTAGTTCTTCGGCCGCGCCACGGTGTGCCGGCCGCGAGCCATGCCCTTCAGCCGCGGCAGACGGCGCTGCAACGGGATCTGACCACCCTCGTAAGTCGGGTGGGTCGAGGCGCCCGAGCGAGCCCCGGCGCCCTTGTGACCCCGGCCACTCGTCTTGCCGTCGCCGGAGCCCTTACCCCTGCCGAGCCGCTTGCGCTCCTTCGTGGAGCCTGGGGCCGGATGTAGGTCGTTCAGCCTCACTACTCGTCCACCTCCTCGACGCGGACCAGGTGGCGCACCTTGTGGAGCATGCCACGAATCTGGGGCGTATCCCCGTGGACCCGCGAGTCCCGGATGCGCTTGAGTCCCAACGCCTTGATCGTCCGCTTGTGCGGCTCCTTCGAGCCGATAACGCTCTTTAACTGCGTAACCTTCAGAGGGCTCATGACGTGATCTTCACCCCCCGCTGCTGCTCGATCTGGGCCTTCGTGCGAAGCCTCTGCAACCCCTCGACCGTCGCCTTGACCAGGTTGACCGAGGTCGTCGAGCCGAGCGCCTTCGTCAGCACGTCCTTGATACCCGCAAGCTCCAGGACCGCCCGGACGCCACCACCCGCGATAACCCCCGTACCCTCGGAGGCCGGCTTCAACAGTACCTCGGAGCTCTCGTACTTACCGATTACCCCGTGGGGGATCGTGGTGTTCCGCATCGGCACGTTGAACATCTCGCGCTTGGCCTTGTCCTGGCCCTTTGAGATAGCCACGGGGACAGTGTTCGCCTTGCCGAGACCCACGCCGACCCGGCCCTTGCCGTCACCCACGACGACCAGCGCCGAGAAGTTGAAGCGCCGGCCGCCCTTGACGACCTTAGCCACACGACGAATCTCTACGACGCGGTCCTGGAACTCAGAGTTCTCGCGCTGCCGGCCTCCGCGACCGCCACGTCCACCATCGCGTCCACCGCGACCGCCCTGGCCTCCGGGGCCGCCACGGCCGCCCTGTCCACCAGGACCACCGCCGCGACCACCGGGACCGCCCGGCGCTCCGCCTCTATTATCGTTTCTTGGACGACCCAAGATGTTCCTCCTAAATCTCTTAGAGTTTCAGCCCGCCCTCGCGAGCGCCCTCAGCGAGCGCCGCGATGCGGCCGTGGTACCTGTTTCCGCCCCGGTCGAAGACGACCGTCTCTATCCCGGCCTCGGAAGCCTTCTTCGCAACAAGCTCGCCGACCTTGCGGGCCGCGTCCGTGCGGTTCTCGGCGTCGCCAACCTCGCGGGAGTCCGCAGCGGCCAGCGTGCGGCCTTCGTCGTCGTCGATCAACTGGGCGTAGATATGTATGTTCGAGCGGTACACCGACAGGCGCGGACGCTCGGCGGTACCGGAGATCTTGCGCCGAACACGCTTGCGCCGCGTCTCCCGGTGCGCTCTCTTGTGTAGAACAGCCATTTACTTCCTCCCTGGCTCCGTTAGCCGGCCTTGCCGACTTTGCGCCGGATCTGCTCGTCGCTGTAGCGAATGCCCTTGCCCTTATACGGCTCCGGCGGCCTTACCTTGCGGATCTCCGCCGCCGTCTGGCCCACCCGCTGCTTGTCTATGCCCCGCACGATGATCACCGTCGGCTGCGGAACCTCGAACTCGATCCCCTCGCGCGGCGATACCGACACCGGATGCGAGTACCCGACCTGCAGGTTTATGTCCCGCCCCTGAAGTGCCGCCCGGTAACCCACGCCCGCAATATTCAGCGTCCGCGTGAACCCTTCCGTCACGCCCGTTACGGCATTCTGGAGCAGGGACCGCGTGAGCCCGTGCATCGCCCGGTGCTCCGGTGCGTCCGACGCCCGCTCGACGACGAGGCTGCCGTCTTCCTGGTTGACCTTGACGCCCCGGCCAATCGGCACGGTAAGCTCGCCCTTCGGCCCCGTAACCTTCACGCTGCGGGCCGATATCTCCATGTTTACTCCGCCCGGCACTTCGACCGGCGCGCGTCCGATTCTAGACATAGTCTCCCAAACCTCCTAGTACACGAAGCACAGGACTTCGCCGCCGATACCCTGCCGGCGGGCGGCATGGTCGGTCAGGATACCCCGTGAGGTAGAGAGGATCGCCACACCCAGCCCGTCGAGGACGCGCGGGATGTCGTTCTGCTTCCGGTACACCCGGCGTCCGGGGCGGCTCATGCGCCGCAGGCCCGTAATGCCACGACGACCGTCGGGGCCGTACTTCAGCTCCACGACCAGCGTCGCCTCGGAGCCGGCGCCCTTCTCGGAGTAGTCGTTTATGTAGCCCTGCTCCTTCAGGATGCGGGCCAGCTCGACCTTCATCCTTGAGTGCGGCATCTCGGCCGTCTCGTGCTTCGCCATCTGTGCGTTGCGGATCCGTGTAAGGAAATCCGCTATTGGATCGTTAACCGACATCTTGCTACCAACTCGCTTTCGTTACGCCGGGGATCTTCCCCTCGTGCGCCAGCTCTCGCAGGCAGATCCGGCAAAGGCCGAACTTCCTGTAGTACCCGCGAGCCCGGCCACACCGCTGGCACCGGCTATACTCCCGGACCGCGAACTTCTGCTGCTTCTTCTGCTTCGCCAGCAACGCTTTCGTCGTCATCTCAATACCCCTAACTCTGCCGGAACGGCATACCGAGCAGCCGCAATAGCTCCCGGGCCTCTTCGTCGGTCTCCGCCGTCGTCACGACCGCCACGTCCAGGCCGCGAGTAGCGTCCACGGAGTCGTAGCTGATCTCCGGGAAGATGAGCTGCTCGCGCAGGCCCAGCGCGAAGTTGCCGCGCCCGTCGAACGAACTCGGGCTGATCCCCCGAAAGTCCCTCGTCCGCGGCAGAGCTATGGAGACCAACCGGTCCAGAAACTCCCACATCCGCTCGCCCCGCAAGGTAACCCTCGCGCCGACGGGCATGCCCTCACGGATCTTGAACCCCGCGATGCTCTTGCGGGCCCGCCTTAGCTGCGGCTTCTGGCCGGTGATCTTGGCGAGGTCTTCCATGGCGCCGTCCATCGCCTTGCTGTTGACCACCGCCTCGCCGACGCCCATGTTGACCACGATCTTCTCCAGCCTCGGTATCCGCATCGGGTTCTCGATGCCGAACTTCTCCTTGAGCGCCGGTGCGACCTCTTCCCTATACCTGTCTTTCAACCTAGCCATCGATATCCTTCCCGGACTTCGCCCCGACCCGAAGCTTCTCGCCCGAGTCGGTGAAGCGGTACTTCA
>CALMWA010000025.1 GCA_937873125.1 uncultured Actinomycetes bacterium
CTAGTATAACCGCCGCAATCAGTATCGGCCAGTTTGTAGCGTGTCACACATTTGGGTTCTTGGAGTACTCCGCTCGCGAGTGCATGGCGATGCTCTGGAGCAGGCCGAGCGAGAGCACGCTGACCACTAGGCTACTGCGTCCGTAGCTGATAAACGGCAGCGGTATGCCGGTGACGGGCATGATCCCCATCGTCATCCCGACGTTGACGAAAACGTGGAACAGGAAGATGGTCGCCACACCCACCGCTATCAGCACCCCGAAGCGGTCGCGGGAGATGGTAGCGACGTGGAGAATCCGCCAGATCAAGACCAGGAACAAAACCAGCAGCAGCATCCCGCCGACGAAACCCAACCTCTCGGCCAGGTTCGAGAAGATGAAGTCCGTGTGGTCCTCCGGCAGGAAGCCGAGGTTGGCGAGGGTTGTTGCGTCGTAACCCTTGCCGGTGAGACCTCCGGAGCCGATGGCCGTCTTCGACTGCGCCACCTGATAGCCCACGTCGCCACTACCTTCCGGGTCCACGAAGACGGTCAGGCGATCTTTTTGGTACCCCTTCAGTATGTCCGCCTTGAAAGCGACCACCGCCGTGACGACCCCCATCGCGGCCAGAGCTCCGAGCTGGTACAGTCGCGCCCCCCCGATGAACGTCATCGTCACGAACACGGCCCCGAATACCAGGGCGGTGCCGAGGTCTGGCTGAACGAAGACGAGTAACGCCGGGACAGCGAGCACGCCCAGAGCCTTCAGAAACGTCAGGTTCTCGCGGATAGGACTCTCGGCGATGTATCCGGCCAGTACCACGACCACGAGGAGTTTCGCGAACTCGGATGGCTGCACCTGCACGGGGCCAATATCTATCCAGCGTTGCGCCCCGCCTGCAGCGGCTCCGGCGACAATCACGGCAAGCAACATCGCGATTATCAAAACGTAGATCGGCTTCAGGTAACGCTGCCACAACCGGTAATCTATGAGAGCGAGCGGAATTGCCCCGGCGAGGCCGACGGCGAATCCGAGAGCCTGATTAGCGGCGTAGGCTTGCTGGCCGTCGGTCCCTGCAACGTAGACCGCGAAGATGCCGAAGACGGAGAGCGCGAGAGAGACCATCAGGAGTACGGGATCGAGGGATCTCCACTTTCTGACGGCCGTAGTTCTCACGGGCCTGCTGTCTGTGCGGGTGAGGCTCATCTAACTTCCTTTACACGAATCGCGCGGAGCAGCCATCTGCAGAGCAGATAGGCTAACACGGCGTTCAGCAACGTGTCAGGGATGACACCCGCCAACAGGTAGATGCCGAGAGCGGGGCCTTCGAGTCCCGCGAGGTTTATCGCCGCTAACTGTATGAGGTCGTAAGCCGCCACGGAGATGGCCACGGCCTGGCACATAACGACCCGCTCGGTGTCCTTGCGGCGCAGTCCTCCGGCGCGCAGGGCGAGCGTCCCCGCGACCAGACCGCCCAGTGCTCCGACTCCGAACAGGCCGCCGCCCAGGGCGTCGAGCAGTATCCCGCCGAAGAAGCCCAGCAAGACGGCCTGCAGATCCCGCAGTCCCGAGGCGGCCAGCACCACGGCAAGGATGGTGAACTTCGGCGAGATCCAACCAATAGTCAGGTACGGTGATAGGACCGCGTCGAGTACCGCGGCGAGCGCCACCACTACCGCGGCGCGAACGATTGAGTTCTGAACCAACTTCTACCGCCGAACTACTCTAGGTCTACCAACCGACGATCACCCGTACTTCCTGGAGGTCGTCCGGGCGGGCGGCCGGCGTGATGACTATCTTCTTGTACTGGTTTATGTCCTGGGACGCCGCCGACTCGACCTCTCCGATGAGCAACCCCGGCGGATACAGAAGCTCGTAGTTGCCGGCGCGACCGCTCGTGACGACGAAGTCTCCCTTCTTCGCCCGCGAGCTGAGGTCCACGTAGTCCACTCCGAGGTAGCCTTCCCAGTTCGTCCTCAACGTACCCTCGCCGTAGGAGACATTCTCATCGGTGATAGCCGGGGTCAATTCGCCGGAAGAGGGATCGAACTGCGCTGGCGGCAGTATTCGTACCCCAGCCGCGAACATCTGATCGGTGACGAGCATTACCTCCGCAGTATTGCGGGACACCTGGCCCGTGGTGCGTCCGATCAGGGTATTATTCCCCACGACGACCGGTTGTTCGGGTTTTATGCCGTCCTCCGCCCCGACGTTGATCGTAACGCGGTTGGTAAACTGGTCCCCAACCGGCGCGACGACCCGTGCCAGAGGCCCGTACTCGTAGACCGTGCGCTCGCCCTTGAGCAACTCTCGTAACCGCGCGTTCTCTCGCTCGAGCCGAGTAGTCTGGGCAGCGAGCTCCTCGTTCTTGCGGGCCTCGCGCCGCAATTCTTCTTCTTCATCCTGGTTCAATGCGCCGGTGATGCGTTCGCCGGTCTCTGAGAAGGGTCGCGTCACGGAGGCCACGAGGCTGCGGGCTGGCCGCAGCACCTCCGCGGCGCCGAGCTGCACCGTGTGCAACGGGCCGCAGCCGGCCTTCTTCTCCGTGCAGTCGCCCTCTTTCACGTAGACCGTGAACAGCACGAGGCTCGCCACGCAGAGGATAAAGAGGGCTGCGAGGCCGCTGGCGGCGCTGGATTTGCTGCGTCCCACGATAACGGCTAGTTGGAGGTCAGGGCGCTGCGGTAGTAGTCGATCTCTTCCAGCGAGCGGCCGCTGCCGATGGCGACGCACATCAGCGCGTCCTCACCGATGTGAACCGGTATGCCAGTCTCCCGGCGTAGCCTCTCGTCCATGTGCCGCAAAAGAGCGCCGCCACCAGCGAGTACCATTCCCCGGTCCATGATGTCCGAGGCAAGCTCCGGCGGTGTGCGGTCCAGAGTATCCCGGACAGCAGCGATAATGGCGTCCACCGGGACGCTGATCGCCTCCCGCACCTCCTCACTCGTGATCACGATAGTCTTCGGCAGACCCGTTACGAGATCCCGACCCCGAATCTCCGCCGACTCTTCCTCTTCCAGACGGAAAGCGCTGCCGAGCTCTATCTTGAGTTGCTCCGCCGTCTGCGTCCCGATGGCGAGCTTGTACTCCTTCTGGATGTAGGTCGAGATCGCATCGTCGATGTCGTCCCCGGCGATGCGAATGGAGGACTTCGTGACTATGCCCCCCAGCGAGATCACTGCGACCTCACTAGTCCCGCCGCCGATGTCCACGATCATGGACCCCTGCGCCTCGTTGACCGGCAACCCAGCCCCGATGGCCGCCGCGAGAGGTTCCTCGATAGTGTAAGCCTGCCGCGCTCCCGCCGACTCGGTCGCCTCCTTGACCGCCCTGAGCTCCACGCCCGTAACCCCAGATGGCACACACACCACGACCCGCGGCCCAACCAGGGAGCGGAAGATGCGGCGCTGCGGTTGCACTTTGCGTATGAAGTACGAGAGCATCTTCTCCGTGACCTCGAAGTCCGCGATCACGCCGTCCTTGAGCGGCCGCATCGCTATAATGTTGCCCGGCGTCCGGCCGAGCATGCGCTTGGCCGCCGAACCCACGGCGACCACCTTGTCGGTCTTGTTGTCGATAGCAACCACCGAGGGCTCGGAGAGCACGATACCCTGGCCCTTGACGAACACCAGGGTGTTCGCTGTGCCGAGATCTATCGCAACATCCCGCCCGAACAGTCCTCCAAACATACAGCGTCCCATCTGTTCAAGTTTCAGGCTCCGCACCGCAAGTATACGGTCCTAGAGCATCCCACGTTCCTTCATGCTGAAGTACCCATCGCCCACTATTACGTGGTCCAGCACCTCTATGCCGAGTATCTCGGCGGCGTCTACCAGCCTGCCCGTCACTTCGCGGTCCTCGCGGCTCGGTTCTACCTTGCCACTTGGATGGTTGTGAGCCAACACGACGCTAGCCGCGCTCGCCCGGACAGCCGGTTTAAAGACCTCACGAGGATGGACGAGAGAGTTCGATAGCGTGCCGATGGAGATCGTCGAAATCTCCAATACCTCATTCTTCGTATTGAGCAGCACGGCGACGAAATTCTCTCGATCACGATTTGCGATCCGCCCCCTCAAGAGCCCGTCAACGTCCGCTGGCGATGATATCACGGGCCGCCCAGGGTTGCGAACCCTCCCGAGCCGCTTCCCGAACTCGACCGCCGCGAGTATTATGCATGCCTTTGCCTCTCCGACGCCGTGGATCTTGACGAGTTCGTGGACGGAGACATTGTGGAGCCCGAACAGGTCGCCGCTGTCGGAGATCACCTCGCTGGCAAGCTCGACGGCCGTCCGCTCGCGGCTGCCGATCCCGAAGAGTATGCCGAGAAGTTCCGCGCTGGAGAGAGCCTCAGGTCCCTCAGAGAGCAACCGCTCGCGTGGGCGCAATTCCGGCGGTAGTTGTTTTATGGTGTAGCGCCTACGCTCCATGCGTGCATTCTAATAGAGACGAACTCCGAAGCCAGAGAGCATCCGGCCCGTGAGCGCGAGCGGGAGCCCGACAACGTTGGTGTAATCGCCCCCGATCCACTCGACGAAGCGGGCGGCCTGCCCCTGAATAGCGTACCCGCCCGCCTTACCTACACCCTCTCCCGACCGCGCGTACGCTTCGAGTTCATCCGCCGGTATCTCCCGCATCCGCACACTGGTAACCGAGTGCCGGACGCTCACCGCGCCGCCAAGAGCGACCGCCACCCCCGAATGGACCTCGTGTACGCGGCCGTGAAGGAGCGAGAGCATACGACTCACCTCTCCCGCGTTCCTGGCCTGCCCGAAGACCCGTTCTCCCGGCGCGAGATCCGACCGGTACACCACGGTATCCGCCCCTAGGACTACGCGCTCGGGTTCATCGCAAGCGACGGCCAGCGCCTTGCCGCGGGCGTTGGTTAGGACTGTCTGCCTCGGATCGTCAAGCGAAATTTCGGGGAATCCGGACTTGCGAGCCTCGAAGCTGTAGCCAGCCTGATGCAGCAGATCCACCCGCCGGGCGGACTCGGAGGCGAGGATGAACTGGAAGTCTTGCAGATTATCCGAAGAAGAGTTTCAGTTCGCGCGCGGCGCTCTCGGGAGAGTCGGAGCCGTGGACGAGGTTGTCGGGCATGCTGAGGGCGAGGTCGCCGCGGATGGTGCCGGGCGCGGCCTCGGCGGGGTTGGTCGCCCCCATAAGGTTACGCATCACCTTGATCGCGCCTTCGCCCTCCACCCGCATGGCAACCACGGGTGTTGAGGTTATGAACTCGACGAGCTCCTCGAAAAAGGGCTTCTCGCGGTGTTCGGCGTAGTGTTGCTCGGCCAAATCACGGCTGACATCCATTAGTTGCAGGGCGCGGATATCCAGGCTCTTCGCTTCGATGCGGCGGATGATCTCACCGACGAGCCGGCGGCGCACGCCGTCACCTTTTACGAGTATCAGGGTCTGTTCCATTGTGTACTCCTTCTAACGATTGATTTGTTTACCGCTACGCTGGTTGGTGCCGCAGAACGGACACGTCTCCCATTCCATATTGAGCGGTTTGTCGCACTGTACGCAGGGCTTCTTTAACTCCCAGTTGCAATTCGGGCAGACGAGGTACTCCTTCTCCACTATGTTGCGACAGTTCGGACAGAGGAGGACCCGGTTGCGAAGCTCGCCTTCGAGCACCGCGAGTTCGAGTTCGCGCTCGCGGGAGTCGAGCAGGTACTCCGGAGGGCGCACGATCAGGTAGATCAGCGTACCGAGAAACGGGAAGATCACGGCCACCATGCCCCAAAAGATCTTCATCGCCCCGCGCCGAGAAGCATCAGTGTAGGTCCAGTAGATCAGCGCGATCCACAGACACGCCACCAGTAATAAGAGTAGCTGCCCCGCGATACGCAGGAACGGGCTCGTCAGGAAATTCTCTATTATCTGGAAGGGATCGGTGTCCTGCTGGAGTAGCGGGAATTGCAGCAGGGCGCTCAAAGGATGAACCTTATCATGCCGAAGTAGCCGACGGTGAATGATACAGCGGCCAGAACCAACAATACGACAGCCAGTTTCCAGGTGTTGCTAATTTTCACGCAGGGCTCCGAGAACAGCGGTTCCAGTGTATAGAGATCCCGTAACCAACACCACTCCGTCTACCTTTCTCATCTCCTCCACCGCAATGTCGAGGGCATCACCGGCGTATGTTACCACCAGATACCGCCGATCTCCGGCACCCTGGCGGCGGAGCTCCCGCGCCAAATCCTCTGGATCGGCGGCCCGCTCACTCGTGGGACGGGTGAGGATGATGAACTCCCCCTCCTCCACCATGATGGCAAGCATCTCCGCAACGTCTTTATCCCGCAGCACCCCGAATACGAAACCAAGCGGCCGAGAACCGTAGACCTGCCGAACCGAGGCGAGAGCGGCCCGTATTCCAGCTACGTTGTGCCCGCCATCAACCACCACAGGGACATCTCCCACCTCGTGTATTTCGAACCTCGCCGGCAACGCCCCCACGACCCGCCGCGCCACCTCTTGATAGTCGTCCGGCCCAAGACGCCGATCCGCGATGTTTTCCGCCACGCGCACTCCGAGCCGCACGTTGCACGCGACATAAGGCGCGAGTCCCTGCATGGACAGCGACTCGTGTGTTTGCTCTGCCAGCGGCAATTCCACAAGGTGTGCCTTCGCTGCACCGGCCACCTCACGGGCGATGGCCACCACCGTCGGGTCCTTCGTGCCAAGGAAGAGCGTGGCTCCGGGCCGCAGGCTGGCTAGCTTCTCGTGTGAGATCTCTTCCACCGAAGCACCCAGGTACTCGGTGTGATCCAAGCTCACGTTCGTCAGCACCACGGCCTCCGCCGGCGCCGCCGAGGTTGCATCATGACGGGCGCCCAGGCCGGCCTCCAGCACGGCGAAGGTCAGACGCGCATCGTAGAAGAGTTTGATCGCCCCGGCCGTCAACAACTCGAACTGCGACGCAGGCACGTCGTTAGCGTCCGCGAGCGAGATTACCTCTCCCATTGCCCGGACAAATTCTTCCTCAGAGACAAAGCTGCCTCCGATCATCACTCGCTCGGTGTACGAGAGGACATGCGGCGACAGGTAGGCGCCGGAGCTATAACCCAACTCTTGCAGCGCCGCTGAAAGAGCCACAGCGGTCGTCCCCTTGCCGTTCGTTCCTACCACCTGCACAACTCGCAGACTACGCTCCGGGGTGCCGAGGAGGCGCAGGAGACTATCTATCCGCTCGAAACCCAGGGTAATGTTGCGGCGGCGGTCGAGGTCCTCGCAGACTTCATGGAACGTGCGGGGTTGAGCCAAAAGCTTACAGGTATTCTTGGAGGCGGTGATTCAAAGTTTCGAGCATGCGGGAGTTTACTTCGAGCTTCTCACGTTCGCCGGCGACGACGTGTTCGGGGGCGCGCTCTACAAACTTGTCGTTGGAGAGCTTTCCACGGGCGCGCTTCACCTCGTCCTCGACCCGTGAGATCTCCTTCCGAAGTCGCTCTATCTCCCCTCGTCGTAACTCTTCGGTTAGTGCCACCTCGACCACAACGTCGCCCGCCGGAAGCGCCGCCCGGAACGCGCCGTTGAGGTCCTCCACCGGCGACACGCCCGCCAGCGCTTGAAAGACACTCTGCTCCACGCCATCCGGGACGCGGCCGTCGAGCCGTCCATCCACCTTCGACTCGGCCCGAAAAGACCGGACAGCGAAGACTGCCCGCTTCGTGCGCTCCAGCAACCGGTCCGCCTCGGCATCCTCTAGAGCGGCATCGAAGCCGGGGAAGTGCTGTTGAATCAACATCCCCTCTCCACCGAGCACCCGGTACATCTCCTCGGTGACGAACGGCATGACGGGGTGCAGCAGCTTGAGTATCCCGGTGAAGACTTCTCGCAGCACTCGCGGCGTCGCAGGCGACGGAACGGCTTTCGCTATCTCGATGTACCAGTCGGCGAACTGGTGCCAGGCGAAATCGTAGATCCGACGCATCGCCTCCGAGAACTCGCACTCCTCCAGGAGCACGTCGTACTCGCGGGCCGTGCGGTTGAACTCCGAGAGGATCCACCGATCCGAAACGGACAATTCTCCGTTTTCTTCCGCTTGCGGATAATTGAGCACGAAGCGTGTCGCGTTCCACAGCTTGGTGACAAAGGCCCGGCCCATCGCGGCACGTTCGTAGGAGTAGGCGAAGTCCTGGGTGGAGGATTGGTAGAGCAGCCCGAAGCGCACGGCGTCGGTGCCGTACTCGTCGAAGAGTTCGAGCGGGTTGATCGTGTTTCCCTTCGACTTGCTCATCTTCGTGCCGTCCTCGGCCAGGACGATGGAGTGGATGTTTATCTTCTTGAACGGAACGTCGCCCTTGAAGCGCAGGCCCATCATGATCATGCGCGCCACCCACAGGTACATGATCTCCCGCGCCGTGCTAAGTAGAGCGGTCGGATAGAAGTATTCGAGGTCCTCGTTCTCGCCGGGCCAGCGCAGGGTCGCGAACGGCCACAGCGCCGAGGAGAACCAGGTGTCCAGGACATCCGGGTCCTGCTCGTAGCCCTCGCCCGGCGGCTCCTTGCCCGCAACGACCTCGCCGTTCGGGCCGTGCCACACGGGGATGCGGTGTCCCCACCAGAGCTGGCGGCCCACGTTCCAGTCCTGAAGGTTTTCGAGCCACCGGATCGTCTCCCGCCGCCACGAATCCGGGTAGACCGTGATCTCACCACTACGCAGTGCCTGCAGCGCGGGCGCGGCAAGCTCCGTCATCGCCACCCACCACTGCTCCGAGAGCCACGGCTCTATGACCGTCCCGCACCGGTCGCAATGCCCGACCCGGTGCCGGTGGTCCCGCACCTCGCCGAGCCATCCTTCCGCGTCCAGCGCGTCCGCGACGGCCTTGCGGGCCTCTTCACGCGGCATTCCCTCGAACCGGGCTCCGTTGGCGTTGATCGTGCCGTCCGGGTTCAGGACGTTCACCGGGTCCAGGCCGAGTCGCTTTCCGATCTCGAAGTCGTTCGGGTCGTGTGCGGGGGTTACCTTCAGTACCCCGGTGCCGAACGACGGGTCCACGTAGTCGTCGGCGAGGACTTCGATCTCCCGCTCCACGAACGGCACCCGCACCCGCCGCCCGACCAGCCTCTTGTAGCGTTCGTCGTCCGGGTTGACGACCAGCGCCACGTCACCGAGCATGGTCTCCGGGCGCGTCGAGAAGGCCTGGGCGTAGTCCTCGCCGTCCGGCCCCGGTCCCTGGCCGTCGGCGAACGGGTAGCGGAGGCCGTAGAGCTTGCCCTCGACCTCCTCGTAGTTCACCTCCAGGTCGCTGATGGCGGATCGGTCATGCGGACACCAGTTCGTGATGCGGTTGCCGCGGTAGATGAGCCCGGCTTCGAACAACTCCACGAAGGCCGTGAGGACGGCGTCCACATAGTCCTCGTCCATCGTGTAGCGCAGACGCCGCCAGTCCGCCGCCGCACCCAGGCGCCGGTACTGGTTCAATATCTGAGAACGGGACTCTTCGGCGAACTCCTTGCACCGCTCGACGAACTCCTCTCTGCCGACGTCCCAGCGGCTCTTGCCCTCCTCGCGCAGGATCTTGCGCTCGACCACGTTCTGCAGGGCGATTGAGGCGTGATCCAAGCCCGGCTGCCACAAGGCCTCGAAACCCTTCATCCTCGCGCGCCGGATGAGCGTGTCCTGAACGGCGCCGTTTAGAGCGTGTCCCATGTGAAGCGCCCCCGTCACGTTCGGCGGGGGCATGACGATGCAGTACGGTTCCTTCTCCGGGTTAGGGTCGGCGTCGAAGACGCCGGAACGCTCCCACTCTGCGTAGACCCTGCCCTCGACCTCTTTGGGATCGAAGGTTTTCGGTATCCCGGCCTGGCTCAAGAGGCGGTTCTAGGAGTCTCTTCGTCGTAGGAGTAGTCAGCTCCCGAACCCGTCACGAGCGAGGGCTGGACGCCTTCCTTGACCGTATCCGCGTCCACGACGCACTTGGACACGTCCGAGCGACTGGGAAGCTCGTACATCGTCGGGAGCAGCGCCGTCTCCAGAATGCTCCGCAAGCCGCGGGCGCCGGTTCCGCGCTCCAGGGCCAGCTCGGCGACAGCCTTTAGCGCTTCCTCGGTGAAGTTCAGGTCCACCTTGTCGTAGCGAAAGAACTGCCGGTATTGGCGCACCAGGGCGTTCTTCGGCTCGGTGAGGATGCGGATCAGGTCCTTCTCCTCCAGGCTCCTGAGCGTCGAGATCACGGGCAGCCGTCCCACGAACTCGGGGATGAGCCCGTACTTGAGGAGGTCCTCGGGCTGCACGTGCTTGAACTCCGCGCCCGGCTCCTCTTCGACCCGCGTCGTCATGTCGCTTCCGAAACCGATGCTCTTCTTGCCGATGCGCTGACGGATCACGTCCTCCAGCCCGCCGAACGCTCCGCCGCAGATGAACAGCACGTTCTTGGTATCAATCTGCAAGAAGTCCTGGTGCGGATGCTTGCGCCCACCCTGCGGCGGTACGCTGGCGACCGTTCCTTCGAGGATCTTGAGCAGCGCCTGCTGCACGCCCTCGCCGGATACGTCGCGGGTGATCGAAGGGTTGTCGGACTTGCGGGCGATCTTGTCGATCTCGTCGATGTAGATGATGCCCGTCTCGGCCTTTTTCACGTCGAAGTCGGCGGCCTGGATGAGCTTAAGGAGTATGTTCTCCACGTCTTCACCGACGTAGCCCGCCTCGGTGAGCGCCGTTGCGTCGGCGATGGCGAAGGGTACGTTGAGGATCTTGGCGAGCGTCTGCGCGAGCAGGGTCTTCCCGGAGCCCGTGGGACCGAGCAGCAGAATGTTCTGGAGCTCGGTTCCGTCGGAGGCGTCGGGGCTCATAGAGATGCGCTTGTAGTGGTTGTAGACCGCGACGGCGAGGACCTTCTTCGCGTCGCCCTGGCCTATCACGTACTCGTTGAGGATGCGGTTGATCTCGCGAGGCTTGGGGAGGTCATCGTCCTTCAAGACCTCCGGGCCGGAGAACTCCTCGTCGATGATCTCATTGCAGAGCTCGATGCACTCGTCACAGATGTAGACGCCGGGGCCGGCTATTAGCTTCCTGACCTGACGTTGGCTCTTACCGCAGAAAGAGCACTGCAACTGGTCCGACGGGTCCCTCATGAGTTCCGGCCTCCCAAGCCTCGCTCCGCCTGCACGTCCCCTCCCGCCGGCATCCTAGTGCTGCCGGACGATGTTGTCGATGACACCGTACTCGACGCCCTCCTCGGCGCCCATTATGTAGTCCCGGTCGGTGTCGCGCTCGATCTTGTCGTACTCCTGCCCGGTGTTCTGCGCCAGAAGCTCGTTCAAGCGCCGCTTGGTCATGATCAGCTCTTTGGCGTGGATCTCCACGTCCGAAGCCTGTCCCGCGAGCCCGCCGACGCTCGGCTGGTGCAGCAGTATCCGGGTGTTCGGCAGCGCGTTCCTCTTGCCCTTCGCGCCGGCCGCGAGCAGGAAGGCGCCCATCGAGGCCGCCATACCCAGCGCCGTCGTGGAGATATCCGGCTTCACGAACTGCATCGTGTCGTAGATCGCCAACCCGGCCGTGACGCTGCCGCCCGGCGAGTTTATGTACAGGTTGATGTCCTGCTCCGGGTCCTCACTCTCGAGGTGCAGTAGCTGCGCCATGATGGCGTTCGCTACCTGATCGTCCACCGGCGTGCCGAGAAAGATGATGCGGTCCTTGAGGAGCCGCGAGTAGATATCCATCGCCCGCTCGCCGCGCGGGCTCTGCTCTATAACGTACGGGATTACACCCTGCGGATCGTAGTAGCTCATTGCTTGTCGTCTCCTTCGTTAGTCTCCGTACCGCCGCCAACCTCCGCGACGGCCACCGCCTCGTCGGAATCCACGTCCGCCGGCTCCACGTCCTCCGGTTCTTCCTCCGGCATCTCCACGGCGACGGCGTTCTCGACCAGGTAGTCGAGCGCCTTCTGCCGGGCTATTTCCTCTTTCAGGAGGGTGAAGGTCCCATTGGCACGCATCATGTCGGCGATCTGGTCCGCCGAGCGCTCGCCGCCTTCGGCCATGTGCTCGATCTCGTGCATCACCACTTCATCGTT
>CALMWA010000026.1 GCA_937873125.1 uncultured Actinomycetes bacterium
CCGCTGGTCAGGGACAACGTGATAGTGGGGGCGATAGGAGTATCGACGGGTACGGTGGAGCAGGACCAGGAGGTAGCAGAGGCCGGCGCGGCCGCTTTCTAGTTGAGGAGCTAATAGAACGCTTATAACTGGTGACCCAGCAAAGGGCGCCGAGGAGGACTGTACTACGCTTTCCTCGGCGCTCTCGCGTTACTTTTTGGCGTGGTTCTGGTGGGGTGTGATCTCCCGTAAAGTGCTCCAGGGGTAGAAGGTGAGCTCGTGCTGCCGTGGGATCTCGACCGTTACACCGAGCGTGCTTATGCCTCGTAACACGGCTCCGCAGGGTTCGGTGCCAAGCCCATCGCTCTTCCAGAGGTGCAACGTCACTTCAGTCCCGACCCACGCTTCTGGTGTCTCTCCTGCCATCTATGCCTCCTTGACCGCTGCCGTATATGTTACCTGGCTCGGCAGATCGCTTGATCCGTTACACAAACTACTGTAGACGGTCGATTACCTGCTCGCTGAGGGAGTAAAAGGCGCGACCGATTACGTCGTCTGGAAGTCGTGGGTGCGGTGAATGCAGACATTGGGACGGTACCGCGACAATTCGGAGACGATGTCCGGTAGGCTCTCGGAACCATTCGACGCATCTGGACCGAGGAGCAGGCCCAGATGCGTGCCGCTGTGGGCGGCTACCACACCCAGCGCATCGTACCGTCGACGCATATCCAGGAAGAGGTCCAGGTAGGTCTTGGGTAAGATCTCCTGATTCAGGATAGCGCTGCGCGTGGAGATCTCTCCCACAGCGCGAAGGTTCCGACTCGCTAAGGCTCGCTCTGTTCCGAGGAGCAAGCCCTCATACTCCACCCCCCGCGTCCGGCCGAACGGTTTGGGTCGCGCGTTGAACTCGACCGTATCCACTTGGCCGCCCTCGTCGAGCCCGACGATGGTCAGGGGAGGTAGATAGCCCAGGGATTTCCCAAGCACCCCCTCGCGGTGGTAAAAGGAGACGATTCCCGGATACATCACGCCGTCCGACGGTTCTATGCTACTCATGACGCGGGCCAGGGACGACCGGGAAATGGAGGCGCCAAAAGCGGACTGGATCGCCCGGGCCGTGGCGACCATGTCGGCTGACGAACTGGCGTACCCCTTTCCCGCCGGCAACTCGCTGTGAATGGACAAAAAGCCGCCCGAGTTCAAGCCGAAGGCGTGTAGCAGCTCCTCCGCTAGCCGCCGGGATTTTTCTTTGTGAGAAGGATAGACGCGGATTTCGCGCGTCCCGGACAGTGCCGTGAACGTGGCGGTCGAATACCGGGAGATCGGTAGGGTAACGAGGAACTCCCGTCCCCGATCGGGAAGCACTCCCTGAAGTAGTTCGCCGAACGTGCCGAAGCATCGTCCAACACCCACCCTCGCACCCTTTTCTCTTGCCTCGTCCCGTAACGCGCCGGGTGGGCGGGGCGTTACCTTCTCCAAGTCCAGCATAATCTCTCGTATCTACTCTACCGGCACGCCTGCAGCAAACTCGTTGTCGGTCTCGGTTGCGAACTCCTCCTCATCGCCAACCCATCATATAGTCTATAGTCATGCACCCGCCCGCGCATCTTTTCCGGACCCCGTCGGCTCTCTGTATCGAGGCGGAGAAGGAGACGTACGGGCCGAGTATCAGCGAGTCTTCAAGAACTCCGGGTCTTTCGAGAGGCGTGTTCGAGACTGGGAGCGCGTCAGGAATCGCCAGAAGAACGAGAGGATCGCCGAGCTCGAAGACCGGGTGAGACAGAGTTGGAACACCGCCTCTCGCAGGGCTGACACCGGCCCGTACAACCACGTTTTCACACACATTTTCCCGAGAGGAGAAGACCTCTATCGTCGCACTCTTCGCGGTTGCTTTAGCTCTTTGAGAGCGAGGTCTTGCCGTCGGCGTTGCGGGCGACGACGAAGAGGAGATCGGAGAGGCGGTTGACAGTCTTCAGGGCGTGCGGATGCTCTTTAGCGTACCCGCCAGCGACGAGGCTGCGTTCGGCGCGGCGCACGACCGAGCGGGCGACGTCCAGCAGAGCGCCCAGCCGGCTCTCGCCGGGGATAATGAACTCGTTTGGGATCTGTGTCCGCCCGCGCCACTCCTCCAGCGCTTTCTCCAGGTACTCCAGGTCCGCCGCGCCGATCTGGTTCTCCTCGCCGGGCATGGCGATGTCGCCCATCACCCGGTAAAGCAGGCGCTGCAAGGAGATCGCGAGCTCGGCGATGTCTCCCCCGGACGCAGTCTCAGCAGCT
Source organism: uncultured Actinomycetes bacterium (assembly GCA_937873125.1). Classification (GTDB taxonomy): domain Bacteria; phylum Actinomycetota; class Rubrobacteria; order Rubrobacterales; family Rubrobacteraceae; genus JACDDK01. The sequence goes on from CALMWA010000026.1 coordinate 2,257, forward strand.
TCAGCGCGGGCGAGACCGAGGAAAGAGCTGGCCTCGTCGACATCACCAAGGATGATGATGCGAACGTCACTCTTGGACAACCGCCCGGCTCCGAGGAGCGTAGTCGTCCCATCGTCGCCCCGGCGGGTTGCGACCGGCGGATTGGCCTCACTCATGTGCGTCTCCCTTGTGCTTGCATCGAGAAATCTCTCTGCGATCCGCCTCAAGATAATGTAACCAACCATGCCGCGCAAGCTCGCGCGGATCATGGTTATGCTCTTTGCGTTTCATGCCGATCTTGCTATTAG
>CALMWA010000027.1 GCA_937873125.1 uncultured Actinomycetes bacterium
AGCAGCACCGTTACCGCCCGAATCCACATATTTCCGTTCCTCACTCTTTTCTCCTCCATTATTTGGTTTTTCTACGACGTTGCGCTATCTTGAGTCCCTTCGGGGTGAAGGCGCTCTCCAGCCCTCCGAAGCCGACTTCCGTGATTATCGCCAGGACCGCGACCGCGGACGCGCCGGCGAGCGAGATGTAGATATCTCCACGCTGGAATCCCTCGACTATGTAGTCGCCCAGTCCGCCCGCGCCGACAAACGTCGCCAGGGTCGCGCTCGCCACCACCTGTACAGCCGAGGTTCGGATACCGGCGAAGATGATCGGCGCGGCTATAGGTATCTGTATGCCTGTCAGGATCTGGCGGCCCGAGAGCCCCATCCCCTTCGCGGCGTCGAGGATCTGCCTGCTGACCTGCCTCAAGCCCACGACCGCGTTGATCAGGATCGGCGATATGGCGAGCAGTGTCAGCGCGACCAGCGCGTTATCGAAGCCGAGCCCGAAGAACGGCAGCATCAGAACCAGTATCGCCAGCGATGGTATTGCGCGCCCGATGTTTCCGATGTTGATGGCGAGCGTGGACGCGAAGTCCGAGCGGTTGACCGCGATGGCGAGAGGTATGGCTATGATGAGGGCGATCAGCACCGCCAACACCGACAGTTCGACGTGGATGATGAAGTTCCTTATAAAGTCCGGTCGCTGGAGGACATCCGTAAAAGAACTCATCTATCCGGCCCTCCTCACGCGGCGCGACCACGGGCTCAACAGCCGCTCGGTGCGGACGAACAACAGGTCGGCAGCGATAGCAAGCAGCGTGGCAAGAACCGCTCCGGTTATGTATAGGGTCGGAAAGTCACGGTCTATGCCGTCGAAAACCAACTCTCCCAGGCCGCCCCCTCCGATGTAGGCGCCGATGACCGCGACGCCTATAACCGTGACGACGGCGATACGCATGCCAGCCACTATGACCGGGAGCGCCAGCGGCAACTCGACCCCGAGCAGGATCTGCCGGTCGGTCAGGCCCATGCCCCTGGCGGCGTCTATCGTCTCCGCCGGTACGGAGTCGAGGCCCGTCACTACGTTTCGGATCAGGATCAGGAGCGAGTAGAGGATCAGCGCGATGATCGCGGGCATTACTCCGACGGAGAAGCCCAGGGCCAGCAGGAACGTGAACATGGCGAAGCTCGGGATAGTGTACAGAAAACCCGTGATTGCGGTCGTGGGACCGTAGAGCCATCGGTAGCGGGCGCACAGTATACCTACCGGCACCGCGATGACGAGGGCTATCGCCAGGGCGATGGCGCACAAGAAGATGTGTTGCAGCAGGGCCGGGACCACGTCTTCCGTGAAGTTGTCGCCCAGCCACTCCCAGTCTATGAGGCCCTTGTCTTCCTGCAGCCCGAAGTCCTGAAGGAATGCCAGAACGGCGGCCGGAGGGTCGTCGGCGTTGCCGGCGGCGCTATCCACGCGGCGTCTCCGCGCCGTGGGAGATCTTCCTTATGGAGTCCAGGGTTATCGTGCCGCGCGAGCCGCCGTTGCTCTCGCCGTCGGTCACGACTACGCCACGATCCGCGCCCGCGCCAATGATCTCCGAAAGAGCGTCTCTCAAGGTCCAGCCCTCGTTTATGCGGGGCAGGTTCTCGCCGCTGCCGTTGGCCGGTTCGAGGTCCACATCGCCCACCCGCGTGAGCGAGAGGCGCTTAAGCACCCGGTCGCCGCCGACGAACGACTGCACGAAATCTGAGGCCGGGTTGACGAGTATGTTCTCCGGCGTGTCGTACTGGGCGAGGATGCCGCCCTCTTTGAGAATGGCGATCTTGTCGCCCATCTTTATGGCCTCGTCTATGTCGTGGGTGACGAAGACGATGGTCTTCTTTATGTCCTCCTGGATGCGGAGGAACTCGTTCTGGAGCCTGTCGCGCGTGATCGGGTCGACCGCGCCGAACGGCTCGTCCATGAGCATGATCGGGGGGTCCGCCGCCAGCGCCCGCGCAACGCCGACGCGCTGCTGCTGTCCACCCGAAAGCTCCGCCGGATAACGGTCCCGGTACTGATTGGGCGGAAGCCCCACCAGGTCTAGCAACTCGTCGGCCCGACTCTTGATGCGGTCCTTATCCCAGCCGAGAAGGCCCGGCACGGTGCCGATGTTGTCGGCGATGGTGCGGTGCGGGAAGAGGCCCGTCTGCTGGATGGCGTAGCCGATCTTGCGCCGGAGCTGCGTGCCGCTCATCGAGGTGTTCTTCTGGCCGTCGATGAGGATCTCACCCTTCGTCGGCTCGATTAGGCGGTTGACCATCCTCATGCTGGTGGTCTTGCCGCAACCGGAGGGGCCTACGAGGACGCAGATGTCACCGTCAGGTATCTCGAACGTCAGGTCGTTAACGACCGTTACGTTCGATCCCGCATAGGTTTTGCTTACATTCTTAAACTCGATCATGGTATCTCCAAGCGATCCGGGGGTAGAAGTCTACCCGGTAAGTCGTCCCTACCTCCCTCAGCACTTCCACGGTGACTCCATCTTATCGGCAACACAACGATTGTATAAGTATAGAGCATTCTTCGTACCCCGGTTCAAATGCTTGTACTTTACAACACAAGTATGCCACAAAGACTACATTTTTTGCAGTATATGTTTTGCTGTTTCCTGGTAGCACGGTTCTGGAGTATGGCAGGGATTTCCGCTTGGCGTGGGCGTTCGGCCCGTTGCCTAGCTGCGGCGGCCGATTCCGAGGAGCAGGTACAGAATGAAGTAAGCCGCCGCGGCCGTCAGGGCAACCACGTAGAAGCTGCCTGTATCGACCGACACCTGACCGGTCGACGAGATCGCGTTCAGGATGATCGTCGCCGGAGACTCCAGCAACTCGCCCAGGCTGTAAAGTGCGTCCGTCAGACCATTGGTGTCGCGCTCGACGCCGACGTAGACCATGCCGATGTGAAACAGGATAACCAGTATCACGAGTGCGAGGATCGTACGAATGAGCCCCATCGTTCTTAGCTCCTTTGCTCGAAGGTTAGATCTAAGGTCGGCGGCTCTCCCACGAGAGCCCGCAAACAGCACGTCAACACGACCCATAAAGTCTCGAAGCTATACACTTCTGGTACGGGAATGCGTGTTCGTCCTGCCGGGACGATTCGCGGCTGTGCCAAAGACTCGGTTCTCCCCATTATCCTCCCTCTCCGCGAGCTTCGGAGCATTTCACCGCGCCAGTATACTAACTTCGGGGGTGAGGGGCGATTGCGCCGCGTCGGACCGTGCAGGCCGCTGCTAGGAGGCTTTGCGAGGGTTGCCGCGCGTCCGGTTCTCGCGGGTGGTGCGAGTCGAAGAGGTGCGTACGCCGCTCCCGCGCTTGCCGGTTCCAGGTTGGCTACCGCCGCGTTTGCGGCTGGAAGATGAAGCGCTCGTGCCGCTCTTTAGCAGTAGCGTTGCGCCGGCAACCACGAAGCAGAACATGCCGATGGCGAAAGTAACGGTGTCGCGCATGAAGACGCCCAGGGCAGCGGCGACCCCCGGCACCCACCAGACCGCGAAGAGCTTGCCCGCCTCGCGGGTCTTCGGGTGGGTGGACATGTAGACGCCGAAGGCTACACCCGCAAGAGACAGCATCAGGATCAGGGCGCCTATGGCGGTAACGAGGAAATTCACCCTCCTATACTACCTGTGCGGCGGGCGTTTAACAAAGCGTTCGCCATCCCTTGTCTACCGGCGGCTCAACGCTCGGCGGTACGACTTCATGGCGGACAAAAACTCGTCCCAGGAACGAGCAGGAGATTCTAAACGATTGTTGTAGAGGGAGAACTTGTGGACCAGCTCGTGCAGGGCCGAGTCATCATCCGAGACGCAGCGGGGGTCGGCCACGATCAGGACCTCCCAGTCCTCCTGCTCCTTGATGTTGTCTATGGCCTCCTTGAGGCCGGGCTTGTGGTAGAGAAGCTTGCCGGGAGCATGCGAGTCTGCGTATGCGGCGACCAGCGTGTAGCCGTTGGCTGTAGCGTAATTTCCGATAGAATCGCGTTGCTCATCATGGGCGGGGAGGTCGCCGTCGGGATCGGTCCGAATGTAAGCAGCCGCGCGGGTCACGAAACCCGAATGATAGCACGCGCTACGTCTGATATTATGCTGGCGAAAGTTGCGTCGGGACGTGGCGCAGTCTGGTAGCGCACTCGGCTGGGGGCCGAGTGGTCGCCGGTTCAAATCCGGCCGTCCCGACTTCTCACGCAAGACTCGCCGCACGGAAGTCGTTGCACGAAAAACCGTGGCACGGAAAGGCTTACTGAGACTTGGATACGATCTATCTTCTACTCGGCATTGTTGGGTTTATGGCCCTGATCGCGCTGTTCTTCTTCGGCGGTTTCGTTCTGCTGGACTTTATCTGGGGCCGGCGCGGGGGAGATCTCTAGGCATCCCGAAGCCTGGTGTAGGCGCCCGACGCTCCGGACTTCCTGACCGCGTGTGATCCCTTCGCTCGACGACCTGCGCGTTGTTCCTCTCGAATGCCTGATCCTGCACGAGGCCCACGACGCCCGCCGCCTGGCCGGTCTGCGCGAGCGTATCGCGGCCGAAGGCGTACAGCGCAACCCGGTGATCGTAGCTCCCCACGAAACGAACTATCTCGTCCTCGACGGTGCCCATCGCGTTCACGCCATGCGCGAGATCGGCTGCCGGCTCATCCTCGTTCAGGTGGTCGAGCCTCCATTGGCCGCCGAGAGCTGGGGACACCTCATCCACGGGGTGGAGATCCCGAAGCTGCGTAACGTAGACTCGGCCGTGGTCTCGGATGAAGCGGGTGATTCGCCCGTAGCCACTGTTCAGATGGCCGGAGGAGCGACCGTCTACATCGGGGCGCGCGAGACCGGGCTGGGAGGGGTAGTTCGGGCGCTGTGGAGCATGCAGGAGCTATATTCCAACGGAGACTCCAACGGAGACGTGGTGCGCCGCGTGGACCCCGATGGTCCGGTGGAGATCGGGGAGGGAGAGGCGCTTATTCACTACCGGACGTTCACGGTCGAGGAGCTGGTGGAGATAGTGCGCTGCGGTACGGTGCTGCCGGCCGGGATCACACGCTTCCGGCTGCGGGAGCGTGTTCTCGGCGTGCGCTTCCCGCTCGAACACATGCGAGACGGGGATGCCGAAGCGGGCAACAAGGAACTCCGGAGGTTCGTCGAGGAGCAGTGGAAGCAGAATCGCATCCGCTACTACGGAGAACCCGTGGTGCTCTTCGAGTAGTCCGAACAGGTGTGGTGCTGCATTGATCTTGCGAACGGCACACCTCCCACGTAGATGGTTCGGTGGTAACCTGCGCGCTCTCTGTTGTGCGTGATGCGCGGCACGGTGGCGGCCTTTGATCTATGCTTGCGGCGGGGTGCTAGTTGGCGCGAACCTGAGGAGGAGAACGTCTTGAGTGGATCGGATGTAAAGAAGGTCGTGATGAGTGGCGGGATCAGCCGCCGAAAGTTCCTCGAGCTGAGCGGTGCGGGGCTTGCGGGTGTGGCTATGTTGGGGGCCGCCGGATGCGGTGGCGGAGACGAGCAGGGCAGTGGCGGAGCCACCAGGATCACATTCACCTTCGGGCCGGATGCGTCCGGCGGACTCCAGAGTCTCATAGACCGGTTCAATAAGGAGAACAAGGGCGAGATCGAGGTGAACTGGCGCGAGACCCCGGCGGCGAGCGACGAGTACTTCGAGCAGGTGCAGTCCGAGCTGCAATCGGGACAGTCGAAGATAGACGTGATCGGGGGCGACGTGGTCTGGCCCGCGCAGTTCGCCGCGAACGGCTACCTCCTCGACCTCTCCGACCGCTTTACCGAGGCGTTGCAGGCCAGGCATTTGAGTGGTCCTCTCGAACCGATCAAGTACGAGGGCAAGACCTACGCTGTGCCGTGGTTCACCGACGCCGGGATGTTCTACTACCGCAAGGATCTGCTAGAGAAGAGCGGGTTCTCGGAGCCGCCGAAGACCTGGGACGAGATGAAGGAGATGATCGAGAAGATCCAGTCCGACTCCGGCACGAAGTACGGGTATGTCTTCCAGGGCGCGCAGGACGAGGGCGGTGTGGTGGACGCGCTGGAGCACATCTGGAACGCTGGCGGCAACGTGCTGGACGGGGACGGCAACGAGGTCGTCGTGAACAGCCCCGAGTCGCGAGAGGGCCTCGAAGTCCGGCGGTCCATGATCACGGGCGGATACTCTCCGAAAGCCTCCGGCGATTACTCCACACAGGAGTCGCAGGCCGTGTTCACCGACGGCAACGTCATCTTTATGCGGAACTGGCCGTTCGTTTACGGTCTACTCTCCAACCCGGACGATTCGAAAGTGCGACCGGAACAGGTGGACATCGCGCCGATCCCGGTGAGCGAGGAAGGCGCTCAGAGCTTCAGCGGTCTGGGCGGCTGGAACTTCCTCGTCAACGCGACCTCCGAGGACAAGGTGGATGAGATCTGGGCTTTCATCGAGTTCATGTCCTCACCGGAGTCGCAGAAGACGCTCGCCGTGGAGAGCACGCGCCTACCCACCCTCAAGAGCCTCTACGAAGACGACGAGCTTCTCGAAAAAGTGCCGGTGGCGGCGCGCGGCAAGGAAGTGCTCCAGAGGACGCGGTCCCGCCCGGTCTCGCCGTACTACTCCGATATGTCGCTAAAGATGTCCGATAGCTTCAACGCCGCTTTGAAAGGAGAAGTGTCCGTCGAGAGCGGGCTCGCCAAGCTACAAGAAGAGCTGCAGAACATCCTGGATCAGGGCTAAGGTCCGGTAACGCTTCGGCGGCGCCCCGGCTTCGTCGCGGTGAAGCTCCGCCCGGCGATTCAAAAGCAAAACCCTTTGTGCTACGCTGCAAGCGTGGCAGAGAGATTCGGCTACCCGTGCGAGACAAAGGTTGCTGCCTCGGCCTACTCGAATTATCTGAGCATCCAGCCGAACCCAAGTACGTTCACTCTAGGAAAGGTTCCATCATCGTTGCGGAGGTAGAGATTTGACGGCCACGGTCGTCCTCGGGCTGGCCTGGGGAGATGAAGGTAAGGGACGGGTCTGCGACGCCCTGGCGACCGATGCGGACTACGTGTCCCGCTACTCCGGCGGTAACAACGCCGGGCATACGATCCGGGTCGGTGAGGAAGAGTTCGTGGTGCATTTGATCCCTTCGGGGATCGTGCGTGAGGGCGTGATCTGTACCGTCGGCAACGGGGTCGTCGTCAACCCGGAGGTTCTGGCGGAGGAGATCTCCTCGCTGGAGGGACGCGGCATCAGCGTGCGCGACCGCCTTAAGATAGACGGCCGGGCGCACCTGATCATGCCGTATCACATCCGGCTCGACTCTCACCGGGAGAAGGCTCTCGGTAAGGCGAAGATCGGGACGACCAACCGCGGCATCGGCCCGACCTATGAGGACAAGGTGGCGCGGGTAGGCATCCGGGTTCAGGACATCTTCGACGAGGGCATCCTCCGCACGAAGCTGAAGGCCGCCCTGCGCGAGAAGAACGCCATCTTCACCAACGTCTACGACGAAGAGCCTTACGACCCCGACGAGCTGGCCGACGGACTACTGCGTCACGGGGAACTCCTGGAGCCGATGGTCGCGGATACCGGCACGATGCTGCGCGACGCGCTGGAGCGGGGCGAGAAAGTACTGCTCGAAGGGGCTCAGGCGACGCTTCTGGACAACGACTTCGGCACGTATCCGTTCGTGACCTCGTCCAATCCTTCGGTCGGCGGGGTGTGCGTAGGGGCGGGGATACCGCCTCGGGAGCTGGACCAGATCATCGGGGTGACGAAGGCTTACACGACCAGGGTCGGCGACGGGCCTTTTCCGACCGAGCTGTCGAATGAGATCGGCGACACGATACGCGAGGCCGGGCACGAGTACGGGAGCACGACGGGACGGCCCCGGCGCTGCGGGTGGTTGGACCTCGTGGCCGTCAAGTGGACGGCGCGGCTCAACGGTATAACGCATCTGGCGCTCACCTTGCTGGACGTGCTGTCCGCTGTCGAGGAGATCAACGTCTGCGTCGGCTACGAGATCGATGGCCAGCGGGTGGATGTCTACCCGATGCACCAGACGGACCTTCACCACGCGAAGCCCGTCTACAAGACGCTCCCTGGCTGGGGCGTGGACATCACGGGGTGCCGGATGCGTGGGGATCTACCCGAGGCGGCGCAGGATTTTGTCGGGTTCGTGGAGGCCGAGATCGGGGCTCCGCTGTGCATGATCAGCGTCGGGCCGGAGCGGGATCAGGCGATAATCGAGAGGATCGGGGCCTAAAGGGATGCGGGTGATGGTCGTCGGCAGTGGCGGGCGCGAGCACGCGCTGGTCGAGACCCTGGCGGCCAGTCACATCGCGCCGGAGATGTTCGCGGCCCCCGGTAACCCCGGCATCTCACGTATAGCCCAGACGGTGGACATACCCGCCGACGACCTTATCGCCTTGCGGGACTTCGCCAAAGAGAACAGCATAGACCTCACCGTCGTTGGCCCCGAAGTGCCGCTGATCGGGGGTATTGCGGAGTGTTTCTGGGAGGAGGACCTGCGGATTTTCGGTCCCTCCCGCGCTGCTGCTCGCATCGAAGGTTCAAAGGTCTTCGCCAAAGAGCTTATGAAGCATGCCGGTGTCCCCACTGCCGACTTCGAGGCTTTCGACCGCGAGGGCGCGGCTCTCGCCTATTTGCGTACGCGCCGCGACTATCCGGTGGTCGTGAAGGCCGACGGGATCGCGGCGGGCAAGGGCGTGATCATAGCCCGCTCGCGCGAGGAGGCGGAGGATGCGGTGCGCGAGGTCTTCTCCGGGAAGTTCGGGGCTGCGGGTGAGCGCGTACTCATCGAGGAGTGCCTGGAGGGACGCGAGGCGTCGGTCTTCGTGATGACGGATGGGGTGAACATCCTGCCGTTTTTGCCGGCCCAGGACTATAAGCGCATTGGTGACGGTGACGAGGGGCCGAATACCGGGGGGATGGGGGCGTACTCGCCGCTAATGTGGATGGAGCCCGCCACCTACGCGGCGATACTGGAGGAGATCATACGCCCCACGCTGCACCAGATGCGCCTGATCGGGGCTCCGTATTCCGGGCTTCTGTACGCCGGGGTGATGGTAACGGAGACCGGACCGAAGGCGCTGGAGTTCAACTGCCGGTTCGGCGACCCGGAGACGCAGGTGATACTGCCGCGACTGGAGTCGGACCTCCTGGAGCTGATGCTCGCCGTGAACGACGAGAACTTGTACGGCCGCGAGGTGGAGTGGCTGGCGGAGAAGGCCGTGTGCGTGGTGCTCGCGTCGGAGGGATACCCGGAGACATCGCATTCCGGGGATGAGATCGGCGGCCTCGAAAACATCCCCGTGGGGGTCTACATCTATCACGCCGCCACCGACGAACGCGACGGCAAGTTCTACACGGACGGGGGACGGGTGCTGAACGTCGTCGGTACCGGGCCCACGGTGATCGAGGCGCGGGCGCGGGCGTATGCGGCCGTCGAACAGATCCACTTTGCCGGCATGCAGTACCGCACCGACATAGCACTCGAAGCTATAGAGCTGGAGGATATTTGAGCCCCGTAGTCGGCATCCTGGTCGCCAGCGAGTCGGACCTGCCCATGCTCGTAGAATGCACCACTCGACTCGAAGAGTACGGCGTCGAATACGAGCTGGAAGTCCGCTCCGTGCACCGCAACCCCGAGGGCGTCTCCGAATACGCTGGCACCGCCCGCGAGCGCGGCCTGAAGGTCATAATCTGCGCCGCCGGAATGTCCGCCACCCTCGCCGCGGCCGTAGCGGCGAGGACCAACCTGCCCGTGATAGGAGTCCCGTTGGCTTCCGGCGCTTTAGGCGGCTTCGACGCCCTGCTCTCCACCGTCCAAATGCCCTTCGGCGTGCCGGTCGCCACCGTCGCCGTGAACGGTGCGGCCAACGCTGCCGTGCTTGCCACGCAGATACTCGCCCTCTCCGACCCGGAGTTGGCTGAGAGGCTGGAGGGTGGTGGACAGTGATCGAGCGCTACACACTCCCGGAGATAGGCGCGGTCTGGACCGAAGAGTCAAAGTACCGCGCCTGGCTGAAGGTGGAGCTTGCGGTCTGCCGCGCTCGCGCTCAACTCGGTGAGATCCCATCGGACGAGGTAGAGGAGCTTGCCGAGAAGGCGAACTTCACCGTCGAGCGCATTCACGAGATAGAGGCCGAGACGAACCACGACGTCATAGCCTTCGTCTCTACCGTTGCCGAGTATGCGGGAGACGTATCACGACACTTCCACTTCGGCCTCACGAGTTCGGACGTGCTGGATACGGCCGGAGCACTGCAACTGCGGGATGCTCTCGACTTGATCCTTACCGAGGCTCGGGGGCTGACCCGGCTGCTCGCGGAGATGTCCCTCGAACACCGCTACACGGTGATGGTCGGACGGACGCATGGGGTCCACGCGGAGCCGACGACGCTGGGACACAAGGTCGCGGTGTGGGCGTTCGAGATGGAGCGGAACCTGGACCGGATCTCGCACGCGAAGGAGATCGCCGCTGTCGGCAAGATAAGCGGTGCGGTCGGAACCTACGCGAACGTGGACCCGAAGGTGGAGGCGCTGACGTGTGAGGAGCTTGGGCTGTCCTCATCGCCCGCCTCCACCCAGATCGTGCAGCGCGACCGGCACGCGGAAGTACTGGCTTCGCTGGCTATCGTGGCTTCGACGCTGGAGAAGATCGCGTTGGAGATAAGGGGCGCCCAACGCACGGAGATCCGGGAGCTCGCTGAACCTTTCGGGCGCGGCCAGAAGGGCTCCTCGGCGATGCCCCACAAGAAGAACCCGATCCTCACCGAACGCCTGTGCGGCATGGCCCGCCTGATGCGCGGCTACGCGGCCGTCGGCTTCGAGAACAACGCCCTCTGGCAGGAGCGCGACATCTCCCACTCCTCCGCCGAGCGTGTTGTGCTGCCGGACGCGACCATACTCGCCCTGTACATGCTGCGAACCACGGGCCGCGTTCTGCGCGGCCTTCAGGTTCATAAGGACCGGATGCTACAGAACATGAACCTGGGCGGCGGCATCGTCTTCTCCGGGCGGGTGCTGCTCGCGCTGGTCGAGGCCGGCATGAGCCGCGACGACGCTTATAAGATCGTGCAGGGCGCGGCGATGCGCGCCTGGGACGGTGAGGGCGGTTTCCGGGCGCTGTTGGAGGAGAGCACGGAGGTGCGCGAGCGGCTCGGCGGGGATCTCGACGGGCTGTTTGATCCGTCATACGCGCTGCGGAACCTCGGCGTAGTGTTCGAGCGGGTGGAGGGACTAAAGGAGAGGTTAGGCGATGCCTGAGGACCTGATCTACGAGGGCAAGGCGAAGAAGGTGTTCGCCACGGACGACCCGGAGATTCTGCTGCACCGCTACAAGGACGACGCGACGGCGTTCAACGCCCAGAAACGCGGCTCGTGGAAGGACAAGGGCAAGACCAACGCCACGATGAGTGCGGCCATCTTCACCTATCTGGAGGCTCACGGCGTCCCGAGCCACTTCATCGAGCAGGTGGACGAGACGACCATAAAGACGAAGCGGCTCACGATGCTGCCGGTCGAAACCGTGGTCCGCAACGTCGCCGCCGGCTCGCTCTCTCGGCTGCTGGGCTTCGAGGAGGGGCGCAAGCTCTCCTCGCCGATAGTCGAGCTGTGCTACAAGAACGACGAACTCGGTGATCCGATGCTCAACTGGTACCACTTTCGGGAGCTGGGCGTCTCCGATGAGGATCTGAAGTTTTGCGAGGAGTTAGGTTTGAAAGTGAATCAAGTTCTGGCCCCCTTCTTCGACGAGCGCGGCGTAACGCTCGTGGACTTCAAGATTGAGGCCGGGCGGGACACTGGCGGGACGCTCATGCTGGCCGATGAGATCTCCCCGGACACCTGCCGTTTCTGGGACAAGGTATCCGGCGAGCGGCTGGACAAGGACCGTTTCCGGCGCGACATGGGCGGTATGGAGGAGGCCTACGCCGAGATGCTGCGGCGGGTCACGGAGATCACGCAGAGAGGAGCCGTGGATTGAAGGTGCGAGTACTGGTCCGGCCGAAGGAAGGCATCCTCGACCCGCAGGGCGAGGCCGTCCGCGGCGCGCTCCCGGCGCTCGGTTTCGGTGGCGTCAAAACCGTCCATATCGGGCGCCTGATCGAGATGGAGGTCGAGACCGCGGACGAGGTGGACGCGATGTGTAAGCGTCTGCTCGCCAACCCGACCATCGAGGAGTACGAGTGGGAGGTCATCCATTGAGGATCGGGGTGACGATCTTCCCCGGCTCCAACTGCGACCGCGACGCCCTCTACGCCGTCGAAAGGATGGGCGCTGAGCCGGTCGAGCTCTGGCACGCCGACGCCGACCTAAAGGGCGTAGACGCCGTGATCGTGCCGGGCGGCTTCTCCTACGGCGACTATCTGCGTCCCGGCGCCATCGCCCGCTTCGCCAATGTGATGGGGCCACTGGAAGATTTCGCCAAAAGCGGCGGTCCGGTCCTCGGTGTCTGCAACGGCTTCCAGGTACTCACCGAGGCGCACCTGCTCCCCGGAGCCCTGCTCCGCAACACCGGGATGCGTTTCGTCTGCGACCGCGTGCGCGTCCGCGTCGAGGCTACGGACACACCCTGGACCGCCGGTTGCGAGGTAGGCGAGGAACTTACGCTGCCCGTGGCGCACAACGAGGGCAATTACTTCGCGGACGACGCGACGCTGGCGCAGCTTGAAGACGAGGGGCGTGTGGTGTTGCGCTACCTGGAGAACCCGAACGGCTCTGCAAACGACATCGCGGGCGTGTGCAGCGAGGAACGCAACGTCGTCGGCATCATGCCGCACCCGGAGCGGGTCTCGGACCCCGCGCTCGGCTCGGACGAGGGGCTGCGGATACTGCGCTCGGTGCTCGTGGGGGCCGGGGTCTGAACATTCAGGAGACATACACGGCGCTCGGTCTCTCGGACTTCGAGTACGACCGGATCCTGGAGTTGATGGGCCGCGCGCCGAACTACCTGGAGCTCTCGCTCTTTTCCGTGATGTGGAGCGAGCACTGCGGTTACAAGAACTCGCGTCCGCTGCTCCGGCGCTTTCCGAACGAGGGAGCGCGGGTGTTGCAGGGACCGGGGGAGAACGCGGGCGTGGTCGAGATCGGGGACGGTTGGGCCTTAGCG
>CALMWA010000028.1 GCA_937873125.1 uncultured Actinomycetes bacterium
GAGAGGTCCTTGCCCCAGAAGTCTTTGTTGGCGCTGAGGCGCACCTCGGAGCCCCGCTTCCAGGAATCGAACTTGAACGGCCCGGTCCCGACCGGCTTCTCCCAGAATCCCTCGACGTCGTCCTTTATGGCCTTGGGCGACGCGATGGCGAACGCGCTCATCGCCACGTTACGCAAGAACGGGGCGAGCGGCTCGCGCAGGGTAAAGCGCACGGTCATATCGTCCACCGCCTCGACGTTCTCTATGAACGAGTCGTCGTCGAAGCCGCCGAACATGACGCTGTAGTAGGCGAAGCCGGAGGCCTGGTTGCCGCCGCCCTTATGATATTCGTTGTCGGTGAGACGCCAGCGGTCGAAGTTGAACTTCACCGCCTCGGCGTTGAAGGGCTCGCCGTCGTGGAACTTGACGCCCTCGCGCAGCTTGAAGGTGTAGACCTTACCGCCGTCTTCGGGCTCCGGTATCTCGGTCGCCAGGGACGGTATCGGGTCCGTGGTGCCCGGCTCGAAGGACAACACCGTGTCCATGACCTGCCGGGTGACGACGAACGACTCGCCGTCGGTAGCGTTGATCGGGTCGAGCGAGACGGAATCCGCTCCGCGCCCGTAGGTGAATACGCTGCCTCCCCCACCGCCGCCACCGGAGCCGCCCTGCCCGCCGCCGACCTGTTCGCCGCCGCAGCCGGCCACGCCCAGAAGCACGGCGCCGGTCAGTCCCGCTCCACTCAACCTCAAAAAGTCGCGGCGAGTGATCGCCCCTATACCCTTATCCGGTGCCAAATCGAGCTCCTTTCCCGAGATCCCGCGATTTTGTTGTGAATACGGACTGTTCGTCTGCATGGATGCAATATGCGTAAGTTAACACCGATTTAGCACCGGCGCTACGCGACGACAGGCGCTACGCTAGGGGATTCCCCAGGTCCTCGCCCCGCCGCAGCCGGTTGGCAGCCTCGTGCGCGCGCCGGGTGGTCTCCGGCAGCCGGTACTTCGTGCAGCAGGCGAGCACCAGATCCACGATGCTCCCCAGGTCTATTCCGTTGCCCGGCGAGACGTAGACCGGCGAGACCCGGTCCCGCGTTCTGAGCACCTTCCCCACCACCTCGCCGCGATGCACGAGATCCGTAACGCTCCCTTTCTCCACCCCCGGTTCCTCGTACTTCCCGACGAGCACACTCTTGGCACACCCGACGGTCAGCGTGTCCACGAACAGACCCAGATGCGAGGCGATCCCCATCCGCCGCGGATGCGCGTACCCTTGCCCATCCACGATGATGGCATCCACCGGCGTCTCCACGAGCTCCAGAGCCCCGATCAACGCCGGCATCTCCCGGAATGATAGAAGCCCCGGCACGTACGGAAACTCCAACTCCACTTCGAAACCCCGCACCTCGACAACCGATAAGCCCGGAAACTCAAGCACCACGACGGTAGCGTAGCCTCGGTTCTCCTGCGTCGAGACATCCGAACCCGCCACGTACCTCACGTCCGCGAGATCCAGCGACGGTCCCAGCGACACGTTCGGGGCGAGGTCTGCCTGCAGGCTACGGGCCTCGGACGGCGGGAGATCGAAAGAATGTAGTTTGTTAACCTTCATTAACTCATCCGACGGTCAGGGGCTCGCTCCACCTAAAAACAGTCCGACGCAAACATAAAAAACACCGTCCCGGCCGGTGAGATCTGGAGGGGGGAACGTCCCATCGGCCGGGGCTCGGTTAAACGCAATATACCTGTACCCTGTTACGTTTCGGTTGCCATAATGTTACGGTTTTGTTGCATAGCGGAAACACTTTGGTTACAGAAGGCCCTTTCCGCTGTTGCAGACCTGTTACGGCACGATTTTTACCTAAAGCTAAAGTTCCGGTGCAAGGTTAGCACAGTACAACTTTCTCAGGCGACGGAGACCTGAATCGTATGGTATCCGGTGGCGCCGTCGGTGCCGCCACCGCCGTGGGGTGGGCGCAGCTTGCCGGTCTGGGTGTCTCCGTCGCCGTCGGTGGCGCGAACCTGGAGGGTGTAGTCGCCGGAAGCAGAGCTGGCGTCCCAGTCGTAGACGTACTGGCGCCAGGAATCGTCGTCGAGTTGTTTAGCGAGCCGGGCCTCGTTCCAGGAGGAGCCGTCGTCGGTTGAGACTTCGACCTTCGAGATGCCGCGGTGTGGAGCCCAGGCTACGCCGCCGACTTGGACTGTACCGGCTGAGAGGCTGTCGCCGTCCTTCACGGTGTCGATGCGGGATTGGGTCTTGACGGGACCGTCTTTTGTCCAGGTTCGTTGAATCCAGTAAGCGTCGAAGTTCCAGTTCGTGAGTTCTATCTCCGTGAGCCACTTCGTTGCCGAGACGTAACCGTAGAGCCCCGGCACGACCAGCCGCACCGGATAGCCGTGCTTGGCGGGCAGTTCGGAGCCGTTCAGGCCGAACGCCACCAGCGCCTCGCGGCCGTCCAGGGCGATGTCCGTCTTGAAACCCGAGGTCCAGCCGTCCACGCTGCGGCCCACGAGCTGGCGGGAAGCGCCCGTGATCTTCTCGCGGCTCACCCCCGCTTCCTTGAGCACATCCGAGAGCAGCACGCCCGTCCAGCGTCCGTTGGAGACCAGCCCGCCGCCGACCTCGTTCGAGACGCACGAGAGCGTAACGTCCGCCTCGCGGGTGGACATGCCGAGGAGATCCTTGTAGGAGAACTCGACCGGGTTCTCCACCGCGCCCTTTACGGAGAGCTTCCAGGTGTTCACGTCGATGCGCGGCGACTGGAGGACTGTGTCTATGAGGTAGAAGTCTTTCGCCGGTGTGATCAGAGGCAGCATCCCCAGCACGTCGAGCGACGCCTCCGGGTCTGGCGGCGGAAGGGTCTCGTGCTTTACGGTAGGTTTCTTCGCGCCGTCTTCTTCGGCCTTCCCAGAGGCCTTATTCGAGGTCGGTTTGGCGGAGTCGGGGATCTCCAGCTTCTTCGGCGCGGCGGCCTCCGGCGCGTTCTGACCGGCCAGCAACCGGCCCACGCCAACGGCCGCCAGGCCCGCCGCCGCTGCCCCGCCGCTGAGGAGCAGGAACCCGGCGCGTCCGACCGCCGTCCCGCGCCCGGAGTGCGCCTCACGGGAGCGCACGACCGGGGAGTCCGGATCGTTGACCGAACCCGCCGCCGCAGAATCCGGAGCGGACTTCTCCGCGCCTGGAGCGAGACCCGCTGCGGAGGTCAGGGCGGAGGTTACGGCGCAACCAGCTGCGAGAGCCCCGATAACGGTCAGTATCGTGGCGGCGGCTGCGACGCCGGGTTGTGCGAAGGCGGCGGCCACGGCGACCACCGCCAGGATACCGACTATCAGCAGGGCTACGGATGGGCGCCGGACGCTCAATATGCCCAACAGGGCGGCTACCATCAGCGTCCCGACCACCAGCGACGTCACCAGTACGGGGATATCCGCCGTGCCGAGAGCCTCGATGCCCCGCGTCACGAACTCGCCCGGTGTCAGCGTTATCACCGCCTGAGCGAGGGCGACGAAGATCGACGGCACGCGCTCGAAGAGCCCGTGTACCAACTCCGCCAGGCCGAACGCCACCACCGCGCCGACCGCTCCTGCTATTCCCGCACGCAACCTGCTACTCACGACCAATTCTCCAATACTCTCGACTCGCTCCGGATACCATTACGATATCCAGTATTACACCTAATTCTTACAAGCTTCTTACATAATAGTTACGAATCTGCTGGAGAGCCTGGATCATTACCCGGCGCGCCGGCCTTGACATGCTCCCTTTTCCGGGCTACAAAGCGTTTTACAGGCAGTGACGGGAACGAGTATGGTCGCAGTACCTCGCCAGAGCGAGCCGGGGATGGTGTAGAGCCCGGCGCGAGGGGCGACCAGAAGATCCTCCCAGAGCCGCCGGCCGAAAGCGGAAGGCGCACAAGTGCCGTCTAGACGTTAGTAGGACCGGCCGGGTACGCCCGTTACAGCGTCGGCGTCGAGGCATATGCCGTGGCGCGCGAGAGGCCCAAAGTACGGGCAAGTAGGGTGGTACCGCGAGAGCTTTTCGGGCTCCCGTCCCTATGGTGGAGTGAAGCGTCGCTCCGTCTGGCGTTAGCCGGGGACGGGAGCTTTCGTATTGAGGAGCGTGCATGGCATTCGATAAGGTTCGCCCACAGGTGAGTTTCCCGAAGCTGGAGGAGGACGTGCTGGACCTCTGGCGGCGGGAGAAGACGTTCGAGAAGTCCGTACAGAGCCGTCCCGAGGATAAACCCTTCGTGTTCTACGAGGGGCCGCCGACGGCCAACGGGAAGCCGGGGTTCCATCACGCGCTGGCGAGAGCGTTTAAGGATTTGATCCCGCGCTACAAGACCATGCAGGGATACCGGGTCGAGCGCAAGGGCGGTTGGGACACCCACGGCCTGCCCGTCGAGCTCCAGGTAGAGAAAGAGCTCGGCCTCACCGGCAAGGACGACATCGAACGCTACGGCGTCGAGGAGTTCAACAAGCTCTGCCGCGAGTCCGTCTTCCGCTACGTCGAGGACTGGCAGAAGATGAGCGAGCGGCTCGGCTTCTGGGTAGACATGGAAGATCCTTATCAAACCCTCGACAACTCCTACATAGGGAACGTCTGGTGGGCGCTCAAGACGCTGCACGAGAAAGACTTGCTCTACGAAGGTTACAAGGTCAGCGCACACTGCCCGCGCGACCAGACCTCCCTCTCCTCCGCCGAAGTCGCCCTCGGCTACCAGCAGTACCCGGACCCGGTCGTGGATCCGAGCGTCTACGTCAAGCTCCCGCTGGCCGACGAAGAAAACACCAGCCTCCTCATCTGGACCACGACCCCCTGGACCCTCATCTCCAACGCCGCCGTCGCCGTCCACCCGAACGTCGAGTACGCAACCGTTGAAGTAGACAGCGTGCGGCTAGTTATCGCTACGGACCTGCTCGACAGGGTGCTCGGTGAGGGCGAGCATCACATAGTCGCCCGCACAAAGGGTCGCGACCTGGAGGGGAAGAAATACCGGCGTCCGTTCGACTACGTGCCCGTCGAGGCTACGGAGAACCTGTGGACCGTCGTGCTCGGCGAGTACGTTACGACCACCGAAGGAACCGGTCTCGTCCACACCGCGCCGGCCTACGGCGAGGACGACGCCCGCGTCGGGCGGCACTACGGGTTGCCGACGATCCACCCCGTAAAGCCCGATGGAACGTTCGACGAGCGGGTCGGTCCCTTCGCCGGACAGTTCGTAAAGGACGCGGATAAGGGGCTAGTCGAGGAGCTGCGGGAGAGCGGTTTGCTGTTCCGGGCGGAGGACTACGAGCACGCCTACCCGCACTGCTGGCGTTGCGGGACGCCGCTCTTGTACTACGCCAAGAAGGCCTGGTACGCCCGGACTACGGCGGTGCTCGACGACCTGCTATCAGAGAACGAGGGGATCAACTGGGTCCCGGACCACATAAAGTGGGGCCGCTTCGGCGACTGGCTCAGGAACAACATAGACTGGGCTCTCAGTAGGGAGCGCTACTGGGGTACGCCCCTGCCGATCTGGCGCACGCAGTCCGGCGCGACGGTCGTGATTGGTAGCGCGGAAGAATTGCGGGCTCTGGCTATAGACCCCGTCCCGGACGACTTGCACCGCCCCTACATCGACGAGGTGCGCATAAAGCACCCCGAGACGGGCGAGGAGGCGACCCGCGTCCCGGAGGTTCTGGATGTATGGTTCGACTCGGGGAGCATGCCATTCGCCCAGTGGGCCTACCCGGAGAGCGGCGCCGGGGGCGCGCAGCAGTTCGAGCGGCAGTTCCCGGCCGACTACATCTGCGAGGCCGTAGACCAGACGCGCGGCTGGTTCTACTCGCTGCTCGCCGTCTCGACGATGCTCTTCGGCAAGTCTTCCTTCAAGACGTGTCTGGTTCTCGGACACATATTGGACTCCGAGGGCAAGAAGATGAGCAAGTCTTTAGGCAACGTCATCGACCCGTGGGAGATCTTCTCCCGGCAGGGTGCCGACGCCCTCCGGTGGGCGCTCTACACCGCGACAAGCCCCGGCAACACGCGCCGCTTCTCCGAGGATCAGGTCGATGAAGCCGTCCGCAAGTACCTCCTCACCCTCTGGAACACCTACTCGTTCTTCGTCACCTACGCCCGCATAGACGGCTTCGACCCGCAGCAGGACTACGTGGAGCCGCAGGACCGCAGCCTCATGGACCGCTGGGCACTCTCGGAGCTACAGCTAACCGTGAAGACCGTAACAGAGCGGCTCGACGCCTACGACGTTACGGCCGCCGGGAGGGCCATCGGAGAGTTCGTGGACGAGCTCTCCAACTGGTACGTCCGGCGCAGCCGGCGGCGTTTCTGGAAAGGCGAGGACGATCAGGACAAGAAGGCCGCCCATTCCACGCTGTACGAGTGCCTGACCACCGTCGTCCGGCTCACGGCGCCCTTCACGCCGTTCGTGGCCGAGGAGATCTACCAGAACCTGATCGCCAATGCGGACGCCGGCGCTCCGAATAGCGTGCACTTGGCGGATTGGCCCGTCTACGAGGAGGCTCTGGTGGACAGGGATCTCTCGACACGGATGGCAGCGGCGCGAAGGGTCGTGGCGCTCGGCCGCGCGGCCCGCAATTCGGTCGCCATAAAGATCCGCCAGCCGCTGCGCGAAGTGGTGGTCGTGCGGGAGACGTCGGACAGTGATAGCAGCGGGTTCCGCGAGGGTGTTGAGAGCCTGAAGGAGATCATACTGGACGAGCTGAACGTGAAGTCCTTGCGTTTCGGTATACCGGAGGACGTGGTGGCCTACGACCTGAAGCCGAACCTCGGCGTCGTCGGGCCGAAGTACGGCAAGCTGGTCCCTGCCATCCGGTCGGCGCTGGCGGAGGCTTCGGCGGAAGTCGGCGGGCGGGCCGCGGCGGGCGAGGGCGTCTTGGTGAGCGTGAACGGCGAGGAGATCACGCTATCCGCTGAAGAGTTGCTCGTCGAGCCGACGGAACGAGCCGGCTACGCGCTGGAACGTGATGGAGACCTCTCCGTCGCGCTTCGGACAGAGTTGGACGAGGACCTCGTGGACGAAGGGCTGGTGCGGGAGCTGATCCACAAGGTCCAGAGTCTGCGGCGGGAGAAGGGTTTCGAGATAGAGGAAGGCATCTCCGTTGAACTGTCCGGGAGCGAGCGGTTTGCCCGGCTGCTCGGCGGGCGCTGGGGCGAGTATTTCAAGACAGAGGTGCTGGCGCGGACGTTGGATCTGGACGGCGTGCCGGACAGCGCCGAGAACATTAGCGTGGACGGCGAGGAACTGCTGGTCCGGCTGGAGCCGCTCGGTGGTCCCTCGGGCAGATAGAAGACCGTCAAAACGGGTATCATGTGGCGAACGTAAGTCAGGAAAGCGGAGAGAGGAAGGTAAAGATGTTTGGCAGAAAGAGCCGGGCAGAGAAGCTGAAAGAGCAGGCCACGTCGAGTTCGCTCATCCCGACCGCGGCTATAGCCGGTTTCCTGTCGGGGACCAGGCCCATCGCCGAGCGGCTACTCTACGATGACGATCTCCGGGACAACATCCGCACCTTCATCGAGGCCGCCCGTAAGATCCTAGACGAAGTCAACGACGAGAGCCCGGCGGAGATAATCTCCAAGCTCTGGGACGACGACAAGCTGCGGTCGCAGATCGAAGCCGCCACCGCCGCCGCCCAGCAGGGCTCCAAGCGCGTCCGGGGAGAGAAGGTCAAGGAGAAGGGCGGTTCGGGCAAGCTGTTCTTCCTCATCATCGCCGCAGGTCTGGCTTTCCTGTTCCTGAGCCCGAAGACCGGCCCCGAAGCCCGCAGGCTGACCAAGCAGGCCATCGGCAACTTCACCGGCGAATAAAAGGGTTGGATAGGGAGCTAGGAGCGGCGGCTCGAACGGTATTCCGTGCGAACGTACGACGCACCGAGCGCCGGGTAGCTCTCTCTTACCGCGAGGTCGAAGGCCCGCGCTCCCTCGTCCCCGTCGGAGGCCGCAAACGCGGCTCGCGGTTCGAACAGACTATCCGCCGCCTCACTTTCGGCCCGCGTGGCTCGGTTACGGGCGCTCTCACTCGGCGTCCCGGCCCGCTCCAGACGCTCGACCTTCTCCCGGAGACGGGAAGCTCGCTCGAAGAGCGCGGCATGAGCCTTTGCGTGCTCCCCCAGGGTTGTGACGACGCGGGAGCGCAGGTCCGGGTCCGCCGGCAGCATCGCGCGGCGTCGGCGCAGGCGACCGGAGATTTTGCCGAGCTTCCCACGCAGCAGCGCGGCCGGGGAAAAGCGTAACCAGATGGATCTGAAAGGCGGTAGACTTCCTTCGCTCATGGGACACATGATAAACCGTTACGCCCGGATCGTCGTAATATCGTTCTCAATCGTGCTTATCGCCGGGTGCTCCGCCATCACGGGCGACCCCCGCGAGCAGGCCAACGAGTCCGTCGCCGCAGCCAACGAGTCCATCTCCAAGCACAACCGCCTCTTCGAGCAGGCCCGCGACACCTATGCCGACGTGAAGAAGAAGGTCGAGTCCGGTGACGACCCCTCGAAGGAGAAGAAACGCATAACCGAGGCGAAGGACACCCTGCAGGATGCCCGCACCAACCTACAAGACGCGAAGGACTCACTCGACGAGGTGCGGGACCTGGACGTAGACCCGACCGTCAAGAGATATTCCAGAACGCTCTCCGATGCTATGGACGCACAGCTCTCCGCCGAGGCGAAAGAGATAGAGTTCTACGGCATCCTAGAGAAAGACCCGGCCCTAGAGAAGCAGCGCGACGAAGCTCTAAATCTGCTCTCCGAAGTCGGGGACGGTTACGGCAAGGCCGAGGACGCCTACGCCGAGGCCCGCCAGATCGCCAACAAGAACCCCAAAGTCTTAGGTCCCGCCAAGTCCTAGCGGGAGCCACTCACTGGCGCTTCTCGAACACGAGAACCCCGCTCTCATCGTAGACCTTGCGGTAGTCTGGGTTCTCGCGCAGCTCGCGGGTTGATTGGAGGTTGAGGACCGGGTTGATGTAGGTATCGTAGCCCGGTTCCGTCTCGTCCAGGATCACATACTCCGCGTCCTTTATGTTCGGGAAGAGGTAGAGGTAGCGCCGGTGGGAGAGGTGCGGTCCGATCTGGTTGCTCGCGGATACACGGGCATCGTCCGGGATCATGCCTACCGCCTCGTCCAAAGCGCGCAGATGCTCCCCAGGCGCGGGCTCTATGACGTTTGAGAAATTGCTCGGCGAGTGAAAGACGGGCAACGGCCCGAGGTCGTAGTCCAACTGCACGGCAAACAGCAGCATGCCCGCCGCGAGGAAGATCGCCGTCCGCTGCGATGCGCCATCCGACTTCGCCAGACGGCCGAGCCAGGAGAAGGGCTTGCGCCAGCCGGCGGCCCGCCGCAGAAAGTACAGCACGTTTGCCAGGCCAGCCGCCGCCGCGACGTAGGTGAACGGCATTATGGGAGCCGAGTAATGGTATCGAATGTTGACCATCTGCGGCCGGTCGGAGAGCAGGTTTACGGCCAGCTCCGGCAGCGGCAGCACGAGTACCGACGGCGCGAAGAGCCCGAAGAACCAGGTCGTCCCGGTCAGGTAGGTGAGGAAGAGAGCCTTCTCCTGCGAGAGAACGTAAGAGAGGGTGAAGATCGGCTCCGTAACGGTGGTCTTTAGGACGCCGCCGAGAGATCCGCCGAAAGCGTCGTAGCGTCCCTCGACGAGCTCGCTCGCGCCGCCGGTATTGAAGAGCGGGATGATCACGAGCATCGTCAACAGGAAGTAGCCGGTACTCGTCAGGAAGACCGGCAATCCCCACCGCGGACGCCGTTCGACCAGCAACACGTAGAGGCCCATCATTCCCACGATCAGGACGATCCCCTCCTTCGTGAGCGCCGCCAGCACCGCGAACGCTAGGAAAGGCAGGAGGCGGCGCTCTAACAGGTAGTGGAAGGCGAAGAGCAGGAACGTCCCGGCCATCATCTGGGCGTGGAAGTCAAAGAGGTTGGCCGACTGCAGACCAGGGTTGAAGAGGTACGCAACCGCGATGAGCGCCGCCGGAAGGTCGCGGCCGAGAAAGCGGCGGGCCAGCCAGTAGAGGGGTATCGCGCCTAGACCGACGGCCACCGCCTGCGTGACGAGCAGCCAATGGGGGCTCGCGGAGATCCAGTAAAGAGGGACATAGGCCAGGAGCAGGAAGTCCGCGTGGTTCTTGAGTCGGGATGTGATCTCTCCGTACTCGTCCGTCGCCTCCAGTATGCGCCCCTGCGAGGAGTTCCACACCGCCTGATCCATGTTCCCCAGGTCGAAGCGCGAGGAGGAATATGTCTCGTGCTTGTACATCGAGAGCCCGGAGAAGATCACCGCGTACAACACAGCGAAGCAGATGACCATCTCGCGCGGTCCAAAGCGCTGGCGGCTGCCGGAGATTTTCTGTACTTTCGGCGGCTGGGGGCTACGGGTCTTCAAAGCTTCTCCAGCCGTAGTTCGGCGGCGCGAGCCATCCGGTCTCCGGGGGAACCTCGATGCCGGATTCGCGCATTCGGTTTAGGGCGGTTTCGGGGGGCTGCGCGTCGCGGATGCGCCGTACAACGCTCCCGTCGTCCAAGTTTCGGATCGTGATCTCCTCGCCCGCCGAATCGGTGGTGGAGACGTACAATCCGTCGTTGCTGACGCGCGGGTTGCGACTCCCCGCCTCGACCTCTATGCCGGTCTTCTCGAAAGTCCAGCCCCGCGGGTCCACCATCCCGATGCCGGTCTTCTCGCCGTCGGTCCACATCACAGCGATTCTGCCGTCCAGAAATGTCACCGGCAGCGAAGGATCGTAGAGTCCCAGGTCTTCGGTTCCGGAAACGGAGAGCGACCCGGTCCCGACGAGCAGTTTGAGGCGTGAATCTTCGAGACCCGCGCCGCGCGGACGCTCGGCGAACAGGAAGGCGTTGCCGTCGAAATAGTAAGAGGACGGCCCGACCACATTCTTTGTCTCGTAGACGGCCGCCTGGCGGCGCTCGAAGAAGTTGTAGGCGGTTAGGGTCGTCTTCTCCGAGCCGGGCTTCCAGGCGTAGATGGAGCGCTCCGCGGTCCAGGCCGGCCCGATGATGGCTGAGGAGCCGGGCGCGTCCGGCTCCAGGAGACGGCTGGTCGCGGCGCTGGCGGTGAAGACCTCGACGTTCGGCGGCGAATCCTCGGTGAAGCGGTTCGCCATCACCCACTCCCGGTCGGCGGCGTAGTCCGGGTAGCCCAGCACCTCTCCCGGCCGGGCGTTCTCCAGCAACGCGCGTGTCTCGCGCACGAGGTCCGCGCCGTAGAGACTCCCTCGCAGGGAACCTTCCTCCTCGCGCAGGACGGTGAACGAGATGCCGCGCGAGCCGCCGGTACGTCCAGGCATGGTGGCGTAGTGGCCGGGATCACCCTCGTAGAGAGTCGTCGTCGCGCCGGAGACCGGCTCCAGAGCGACTATGGAGCCGTCTTCGGTGGCGTAGACGATCTGCTGGCTCCTCCCCCCCGCCAGCACCGTCCCACCGGCGAGCAACAGCGCCGCGACGACGAGCAACGCCACCCAGCCGTAGCGGACGATGTTCCGGGCAGCGCCGGGATGCCGCGCGAGAAAGCTGTCCACCCGCGCGATCACGCGCGTTTTCGTTCCGAGATAAGACTCATAACCCGAAAAAGTATATAGGAAGCGTGTTGCGGCAAGCGTCTACAACGGCTGGCAGGCCGGGCAGACGTGCGTCCCGCGCCCGGCGACGCGGGACTTCTCGATAAGCGTGCCGCACTTCGGGCAGGGTTCCCCGGCGCGGGTGAAGACCTTGAGCTCGTGCTGGTACTTGCCGGTCTCGCCGAAGGCGTCGTGGTAGGAGTCGAAGGTCGTACCCCGAAGCTCGATGGCCCGGCCGAGGATATCGCGGGTGGCGGCGTGAACCTTCTGTATCTTCTGCGCGCTCAGGGTGTTCGCCTTGCGGGCGGGATGTACTCCGGCCGTGAAGAGAACCTCGTCCACGTATATGTTCCCCAACCCCGCGACGACCGACTGGTCGAGGAGCAAGCTCTTGATACTCGCCTTGCGGCGAAACGCCTCCGTCAGGTACTCGGGTGTAAACGCCTCCGAGAACGGGTCCGGGCCGAGCCGGGAGATAAGCGGGTGTTTCTCCTCCGCGCCCGGCTCGTAGAGGTCGAAGTATCCGAGCCAGAGGCGGGTGAAGGCGAGGACCAGCCCGTTATCGAACTCCAGAATGGCGGTGTTCATCCGGTCCGGCTCCGTCCATTCATCCAGGCGCAGCACGCGCCCGGAGATGACGAGGTGGACTATCCCAACCACGTCTCCGAAGTCCAGGGCCATGATCTTGCCGCGGCGACCCGTCCCCCGGAGGCGCCGTCCGACCAGCCGCCGCGTGAACTCTTCGGGCTCCACATTGGTCACGTCCGGGCGGAAGACCGCCGCCCGGAGCACCTCGCGGTCCTTCGCCAGTGCGGCTACGTCCTCCGAGATTACCGTTACCTCGGGCAACTCAGGCATCCACACCTCCGAGAAGTCTATCTATGTAGTTGGCGACACCGTCTTCGTGTACCGGCTCCACGACCTCGTCGGCGGCATCACGCACCTCGCCGGTCAGCCCGCCGACCGCGACCCCGTGGCCGACGAAGCGGAGCATGTCTATATCGTTGTCCGCGTCCCCGAAGGCGAGGACGCGCTTTGGGTCCACCTCCCAGTGCTCGCACATAACCGCCAGAGCGTTGGATTTCGTGCCTTCGAGGCTGCTTATCTCGACGTAGTGCGGCAGGCTGCGGGTAACGAAGAGTCGCCCGTCGAAAGCGTCCTGGGCCTCGCGCAGCCAACGCTCGACACTCCGCGGATGGTCCACGATCACGAGCTTCGTCGGCTCGACGCTGTTCTCGGCCAGCCACGCGGCCGGAGAGTCCACGGGGGAGGTCGTCGGCTCTCCCGGATGGGGCGTGCGGTCGAAGGGGAGAGGAGGGTTCGAGGAGGCGATTATCGCGTCGTCCATGAAGATACGGGTGTGGAGTCCCCGCGACTGCGCCCACTCAAGTGCCTCGACGCCGAGGTCGGGGGGCAGGGTCCGGTGCAGCAGCGTCTCGCCGTTCATGCGCCGGATCATGGACCCGCCGTAGCAGATCACGGGGTCTTCTCC
>CALMWA010000029.1 GCA_937873125.1 uncultured Actinomycetes bacterium
AGGACCGACGGATCGTCGTCGTGCCGACCCGCAACGCGGCGGAAGGCGTGGCGGCGCTCCTCGCCTTCGACCCGGCCGCCGGCGCGGCCGCGAACGTCGAGCCAATGACGGCCGCCGGGCGCGGGCTCGCGACGATCCAGGTGACCGAGGCGGTCCGCAACGCCCGGATCGGGGGCCGGAAGGTCAAGGAGGGCCAGACGATCGCGCTCGACCCGGACGACGGGCTCGTCGCGGTCGACAGCGATCGCGAGAAGGCGGTCCTCGAGGCGGTCGCCGCCTTCCCGGCGGGGGTCGAGCTCGTGACCCTCTACTACGGCGCGGATGCGACCCTCGCCGAGGCCGAGGGGATGGCGAGCGACTTCGCCACCTACCTCATGCGCTCCCTCTTATCCGAGGGAAAGGTCCGCTACGAGACCGTCGAGAGCACCTCGCAAGGCATCCGGCCACGCCTCATAGAGCGCGAAGGCCCCACCGGCCTCATCGTCACCACGACAGCGGTAAAGCTCCACCCCGAGAACGAGACCCGTCTGCTCTCCCTGACCGTCACCGACACCCGCGACCAGACCCGCAACGTCCTCCGAGCCCTCGCAAGAGGCGGGGGAGCGGCGTTCGACCTCGCCCCCTGGCTCGCCCTGCAGGAGTGGCTCGCAAGTCCCGAGGCCGAGCGCCGCGTCGTCATACCCTTCGCCGAGGACCTCGCCGAGCTCGTCCCGCCCGCAGCCGTCAGGCTCCGCCGGGACTTCGGCGCCGTCCTGAACCTCATCCGTGCCCACGCAGTCCTTCATCAAGCGAGCCGCGAGAAGGATGAGGAAGGTCGCATCCTCGCCTCTCTGGACGACTACGCGGCGATCCGGGAGCTCGTCGCCGACCTCATCTCCGAAGGCGTCGAGGCTACCGTCCCGAAGACCATCCGCGAGACCGTCGAGGCAGCCAGACGACTCCTCGAAGACTCCGAAGGTGCACCGATCACGACGGCCGCCGTCGCCGGGGAACTGAAGCTGGACAAGTCCGCCGCGCTTCGCAGAGTGCGCGCAGCCATAGACCGGGGCCACCTCAAGAACCTCGAAGATCGCAAGGGCCGGCCCGCCAGGATCGTCTCCGATGATCCCATCGCCGGCGAGGTCGAGGTGTTGCCGAGCGTCGAGAAGCTCGAGGGTTGCAGGGTTGCAGGCAATTCCGGGGGGAGGGACACTACCCCTCCTCCCACGCAAGCTTCCGGCTCGAACGATAACGTCCGCCCCTCGAAAAACGGCGCGAACAACGGCAGTCTAGGCGGCGAGCGGGTGCAGTTCACGATATGAACGCCCGCTCCACAGCCGAAAGATCCCGAGGTTGCGCCGCGCACCCGTGCAACCCTGCAACCTCTTTGCAACCGTCCGTTCGCTCCGGGGAGCCTTCGCCATGAGTGCCGCCGAGCTACTGGAGGACCTGCGCCGCCGCGACGTGCGCCTCGAAGCCGACGGCCTGACCTTGCGGGTGGACGCCCCGAAAAGGGCGGCTACCGACGAGCTCCACCACGCTCTGCGGGAGAACAAGCGAGCCCTGATCCGGCACCTCGAACGCGAGCGCCAGAGACTCGAAGTCGCGGATCGCCGCGGCCTCGTCATCAAGTGGGCCCGTGAGCCCGGCTACCTCGCCCTGCATGACCCCACGACCGGCGAGTGGCACGAGGTGCCGGCATCCGGCTGCCCGCCCTGGATGTTGGAGGATGCCAAAGCCCACCGACGACGAATAGGAGACCGCGCATGATCATCACTCCACCCGACACACCCCGTCACCGGGCCGAGGGTCTATACCGGAAGCTACGATCCCTCGGCCTCGACGTCCAAGCCCAGCGCGTCGTCGGCGAGCCGGAAACCTACAGGGTCGTGATCGAGGGCCTCAAATCCCTGAACCCCGACCACGCCGACCGCCTCATGCGTCTGGTTCGACAGAACGAGGCGGAACTGGCAAGGATGGTGCTTGCCAACCGCCCTCCCGGTCTGCGCGAGGTACAGGAAGAAGAGGAAAGTAGCGTATAACGGAGAGGAGTAGCGGACGTATCTTCTCGGAGGGCGCGGGCATGATCGCGTATGCGGAAAGGGTGTTTTCGTGTGTGAGAAACCCTATATAAGAATGTTAATCACACGCGTGCAGCTCACACGTGCTGCGGGAGGAAGAAGCAGTTGGACTTCGACACCTCAAAAGGAAACGGCAGGGACCGGAGACGCCCTCCCGGTAGAGCAGGCGGCCTCCCCGACTTCTCGACGGGTAGTGCCGGTCGTACGGGGCGAGTCTTCGACACCTCCCGCCGCCACCGTCGCCAGGACAGGGCCGACGGGGGTGCAGGTGAGGACTTCCGTATACCGGCGGGCGCTAGGAAGGCCGCCCTGGTCCACCTGGCTCTCGAAGCGTGGAGGAAGGACCTCCTCGACCCCAAGCAGCTCGGCGAGGTGCGCGGCCGGGACGTGGACGAGGCTGGCTTGCAACGCGCCCTCTACCGCTCCTCTATGGGCGAGATAGAACATATCCTCGGTCCCATCGTGAAGGGGAAGCGCATCATCGTAGAAGGTCATCTCGCCGGCACGGGACGTACCGCCATTGAGAGGCTTGGCGCAGAGGTAGAGGAGCTGCGCCTCGAAGACGAGAAGCACTACATCGACATGACCCCGGCTATCTTCGTACTCGCAGCGGTGTCGATGGCGGTGCGCTACGTGAGTCTCGGACTGGATGACCAGAGCCTCTACATCCTCGCCGGGATCTTCTTCGCCCTCATGTATGGTCTGCGTCCGTTCTTCTTCAAGATGCAGCGACCGAGGGACGAGTGAAGGTAGCGACCCACCTGATCTTCGCGGAGTGCTGCTGGTTCGCTACCGCCGCTATCTTCGATGTCCCCTACGAGACCACCTCGGTCCTCGTGGCCGCCGTGACCAGCCTGCTCCCCGACGCCGACTATCCGAAGAGCTGGATCGGCTACCAACTCGGAAGCGTCTCAGAGGAGCTTCACCGCTTCTTCGGCCACAGGAGCTTCCTGCACTCCTTCATAGCCCTCGTCCTCGTCACCCTGATCCTGGCCCCGCCCCTGTGGTGGCTGGTCGGCTGGCCCGCCCCGGCCATCGCCGTCTTTTGTAGGTTACGGCTCGCACCTCCTGGCGGACATGATGACCCTGGGGGGCGTACAGCTCTTCTGGCCCTCAAGGGCGATAGCCGTCTTGCCGGGCCGCGACGAGTACAGGGTCGTCTCCGGCGGCAACTCCGAGAGGGCCTTCGTCGCCCTCGCCCTGATCTTCGCCCTGCTCTTCTATCCGGTGAGTAGGGTCGGCTTCGATGGCTTGATCTACCGCATGGGCGGTGATGATCAGCTCTACGGCGAAGTAACCAAAGTAAGCGATGGCGACACCATAGAAGTCGAGACCCAGGGCCGGACCACGCCCGTGCGTCTCATAGGCGTCGACACCCCAGAGACGGTAGACCCCGAACAGCCAATAGGGTGCTACGGTCCCCAGGCGAGCGACTACACGAAGCAGGTCCTCTACGAGCGCCAGACCGATGCCGAGGGACGAGTGTTGCGCGAAGGACGTCTCGTGCGCCTGGAGATACCACGCATAGGGGACTCCGAAGACGCCTACGGCCGCACCCTTGCCTACGTCTACCTCGACACAAACAACGACGGACGCTACGAGCACTCCTTCAACGAGGACCTCATCGAGCTTGGGCTCGCCCGCACCACCGACTTCTCTCACGAGCACCGACGTGAGTTTGAGCGCCTGAGAGAAGAGGCCGAGGATCGGGGCGCGGGACTGTGGGGAGCGTGCCCCGAGGTGGATGATTACTGACAGCGCAAGAGCGACAAGATGATACTCAAAACCTACAAGACGGCGGTTTACTATGCTGCAAGGCCACCCACGCCGCCTGGACGACTCCGACTACACTGCCCTTGCGGACGAAACCGCCGACACTGTCGCCTGCTGTCATGTGGTCGAGTAGAAGCGGGCGCCCGAGTGTCCATGCAGGTGTACACTGGGACGGAGGGAAAAGGAAGTCAGGAGGAGCATATGGTCGCTTACGACACTGGGTTTGGTTCGGTGCCCGGCACCCTCGCATCGGTGTATCGGGGTAACCTGCAGGATCCCCTGGAACGGATCGGACCCTCCGGGCGCACGATCTTGAAGGGTGGCACCCTCGTGGACCCCGCCAACGGCGTCGAGGGAGAGCGAGATCTCATGATCGAAGGCGGCCGAATCGCCGAGGTGGGGGAAATCAGACCGGGACGCGGCGACCGCGTCTACGACGTGAGGGGACTGCAAGTGTGGCCGGGTTTGATCGACATGCACCTGCACCTTGGCGATCTCTTCGAGACGAGCTCGGCGCCCATATTTGAGTCCGTGGCCGACGGCGTGACGGTGGCCCTCTCTCCAGGTGCCAGCAACACTTTCATGGCTCCGTCGCTACTGGGGGCAGAGGTGGACCGCGGGGTGCCGCTCAACATAGGCGTCTACCTCGGCGGCCTGAACGTCATGGGCACGCTCCTCTCCGTGGACGAGTTGGTCGCGCTGTTCGAGGGCGAACTCCCCCAGGAAGTGGCCCAGGAAAAGATGACACGAAACCCCGTCACCTACGCGACCGCGGCGCTGACCGTGGGCCTCAAGGACCACATGGGGCACTTTATAGCCAGCGATGAGTTGCTAGATGGGCTCTTCGAGGTCTCCTCGCGCGCCGGCCTCGTCTTTATGAGCCACGCCCAGGACCCCGTCCATGCCGAGCGGCTGGTCGGGCTCT
>CALMWA010000030.1 GCA_937873125.1 uncultured Actinomycetes bacterium
TGACCCTGAGATCCTTCGAGTAGATGCCCATGCGTTACATCCTTACGCAGGACCACTCTATTCGCAAACCGCTCTAGAAGCCAGCGACCGTGCAACTCGACCGAAGCCGGGATGGCGGATTTTCCGGCGAGGCCGCCTTTAGCAGTTTGCGAGTTCATGGTTAGCTCTCCATGCTTGCTCGAACCCAGCGCTACAATGAATCATGCCACCCGTTGGGGTCGAGCGCATCTTCCGTAGATACTGCCTCCCCGAGCGAGCCCATCCCCGGCGGCGCGGGCTGCCGGGGATGAGTTCATCTTACTAACGGTACTATTGCACCCGCGGTTGAGCCGTAACTCCCGCTCCTTCAGAAGCGGACACATGTCCCGTTTCTCGGACTTGCGTCGTGAGCAACTTCAGGCCTATAGCGCCGAAGCCGATCAGGCCGAGGACGGAGCCGATAGCCGCGACTATCGCACCACCCTCGACGGGCACGAAGTCCCACACGACCAGCGCAATGATGCAGGCCACAGCCCAGACCGGAGCCACCCGGCCACGCCACAAGCCTATCGCCAGGATGAGTAAGCCCGGAAAGAAGCCGACCATGAACATCAGCAAGACCACTATGAAACCGGCATTCGGCGGACCGCTCTCCACCATGGCGGAGAATTGCGCCTGGCCAATACCACTCTGGGCCACTCCGGCCAGCACGATCTGGAATCCCGCCCAGACCGCGTGGCCGATTACTCCTATCAAAGCGAGGCCGACGCCTATGTGTCCGAGGACGGTCCCGCGTCCGCCAAACAGGGGGAGCAGACCGATCAAGGCCGGCGCGAAGAGCACCGAGGAGAGCACGATCAGGAGGCTCGCGGCCTGCACGCGACCGGGATACTCGGTTACTGTTTGAGCGAGACCAGCGTTACCCCCACCCGGATGGACGACCAGAGCCACAAGCAACACCAGCGGCGCGGCGATCAAGCACAGTCCCACCACCATCCGGCGGAAGTTATCCGCATCCATTGTTCTCGACATCTCTGACTCCTCTTCCGAGGGCGACCAGTTCACCCTGTACCCGACACTCTAGGAGACGAGCGTTCCCACGCCATCAGACGGATTCCCGAATCTTCCGGGAACTTTCGTCCCGGCCCGCCGGGAACCGACCCCGCGTTGATCGGGTGAAGGTGGGAGACTTCTACTATTCGAACATGAGTTTCATCATTCCAGCGGGCGAAGACGCCCGACGCGGATCACTAGTGTTTCGGAGCAAGCTCTACCGGGAGCGGCGAGCGCAGTTGTTGAAGGTACTGCGGTCTGAGGTTTTCCGGCTTCGTTTCACTTCTGGCGTGGAGGTCGAGTGACAAAGCCACGACCTTCTCCGAGGCGCCGGTCTCCGCGAGGTGATCCCCGTCAGCGGAGACGAACGTGGTCCCACCGGAGAAGACGAACGTCTCGCCGGTCCCAACCTGGTTGACGTAGAGGTGTGGAAGCCCGTTCTCCAGTGCGCGGGCGATGGAGAACACGTCGTGGTCGCGCCCGAAAGGCTCCATATTGGCCGAGATGGTAACGAGGAGATCCGCGCCGGCGAGGGCCAGCGAGCGAGCGACCTCGGGGAACTCCACGTCGAAGCAGATAAGGAGCCCTACCTTAACGCCGGCTAGATCCACGACCAGCAACTCATCCCCGGCGATGAAGGCCCCACGCTCCTCGCCGAAGAGGTGCGTTTTGCGGTAGACGCCGGTCAAGTTCCCGTGCCGGTCGATACAGAACGCGGAGTTGGCTATTGCTCCGGCGGCGCGTTCCGGCGCGCCGAAGATCACGGCCGTCGAGCGCTCCCGCGCGGCGCGCGACACCTCCCGCACCTCCGGGCCGTCCGGGTCGAGCGCCAGCTCGTCGAGTCCGCTCGTCGTGTACCCGCTCAGGAACAACTCCGGGAAGACGACCAGGTCCGCCCGCTGATGCTGGGCGAGTATCCCGCTCAAGGTCTCGATGTTCCGGGGAATGTCGCGCAGCTTCGGCTTCAGTTGCGCCAGGACCACGTTCAGGTTCTTCATGCCCCCTCTTCCCGGTTCCCGTACTCGATGATGGTCCGTAGGCCGGCGGCGCGGCGGAGGTCTTCGAGCGCCCCGTCAACGTCGTCGGGGGTGACCTTTCGCCCGACGAGGCGGTCGAGAGGAAGACGGCCGGAGGCGTAGAGCCGCGCCAGGCGCGGAAAGTCCACCGAAGGTACGCTGTTTCCGTAGTTGCAGCCGAGGATACGCTTGCCGCCGTCGGCGAGGTCGAACGGGTCGAGGGCTACCCGCACACCCTCGGCGGGCATGCCCACGATCACGGCCTGCCCGCCTCTGCGGATGAGGTCCGGCAACATCTCGATGGTCGCCGCGCCCCCGATGGCCTCGAACGCATGGTCCGCACCCCCGCCAGTTATGGCGCGGACGTGATCCACGAGATCCGGATCGTCACCCCGCAGTGCGTGCGTTACACCCAGCTCCCGCGCGAGCACGAGACGTTCATCCGAGAGGTCCACCGCGATAATAGGATCGGCGCCGGCCAGTTCCGCGCCGAGCACGACCGCCTGTCCGACGCCGCCGCACCCGATCACGACAGCGCTCTCGCCGAGCCGGACGCCGGCCGTGTTGACGACAGCCCCAACGCCCGTCGTAACGGCACAGCCTATCAGCGCGGCGACCGGGAAGGGGACATCTTTGTTTATCGGCACGGCCGCCGACTGCGGAACGACCGTCCCTTCGGCGAAGGTGCCTAACCCGAGAAAGGCAGGGACGGGCGCGCCATCGAGCGTGTAGAAGCTGGTCGTTCCATCAGGGAGCGTGTTCTCCAGAGCCTTTGTGTTCTCGCACAGCCAGGCCTCGCCCCGCGCGCACCGGCCGCACCGCCGACACGGCGCGAACCACGACAGGACGACGTGATCTCCGGGCCGCACATCCGTCACAGCGGGTCCGACTTCCTCCACGATCCCCGCCCCCTCGTGGCCGAGTACGAGAGGTCCCTCGAACGTCCAGTCGCCGGCGACGACGTGCAGATCGGAGCCGCACACGCCGCTCGCGCACAGCCGGACCCGCACGAGGTCGTCCCGGACCTCCGTCAATCGCAGTTCCTCATCGGCGAGCGGCTCGCCGGGGGCGTGGAAGACCCGCGCCCTGACGGTGGCATTCTTGCCCGTCACACGGTTCACACGGAAGGGGCGCCGGAGGAGTCTCCCTCTAGCTCCTGCTCGCTGGCCCGCACCTCGCGGCCCTCTGCGCCGACGTCGAGGGAGCGGCTCATGAAGAAGTAACTCACACCGGCGACCACCAGTCCTACCAGCCACGCCACGTCGATGCCCTGGAGGACGTTGCCCACGGGGGCGGTCCAGATGCCGGGTAGAACCCAGAACGGGACGCTCGCCACGAAGCCGAGGAGAAAGGCCGTGATACCCCGCCAGGCCCAGGTCCCGTACAGCCCGTCGGCGACGAAGAGCTCGGTTATGGCGTACCGGCCATGCCGCACAAAGAAATAGTCCACGAGGTTCACCGCCGTCCAGGGAGAGAGCAGGTAGAGCATCATAATGAGCGCCGCGAACAGCACGTCCACGGCCCCCGCGGAGATACTTAACGAGATGGCGACCCA
>CALMWA010000031.1 GCA_937873125.1 uncultured Actinomycetes bacterium
TCACCTGGATCACCTTCGAGAACGAGTCGAGCGCGTGCGGACCATCCCGGCTGAGGGTCTTCTCCGCGATGGCTATGCCGGCGCAGTTGACCGCGCCGTGCAAGCCTCCGAAGCTGTCGAGAGCCGCTTCCACCGCTCCGGCCACGCTCTGCTCATCCGTAACGTCCGTTTCGACGAAGCGGGTGTTCTCGCCAGCGTCCTCGCCACGCAGGTCGGCGATCACGACGTTCGCTCCGGCTTCGGAGAGCGTTTGTACGACGGCCGCGCCGAGGCCAGATCCACCACCGGTTACGAGAAACGTGTGCCCCTGTACCTGCATTAGATGCGCTCCAGTATGGTCGCGGTTGACATGCCGTGGCCGATGCACATGACCTGAAGTCCAAACTGCCCGTCCGTCTGTTCTAGTCCGGCGAGCATCTTCGCCATCAGGCCCGCTCCGGTCGCGCCGAGGGGGTGGCCGTGGGCGATGGCGCCGCCCCACGGGTTGACCTTGTCCATGTCCGGCTTTAGCTCGTCGGCCCAGGAGAGGACGACGGTAGCGAAGGCCTCGTTTATCTCGATCCAATCGAGGTCCTGGATGGAGAGACCCGCCTTTTTTAGCGCGAAGCGCGTCGCCGGTATGACGCCCGTGAGCTGCATCGTCGGGTCGTCTCCGACCACTACCCGCGCCCGGAAGCGGGCCCTGGGCGTAAACCCGTCCGCCTCCGCCGCCTCCCGGTCGCCGACTAGTACGGCGGAGGCGCCGTCGGAGATCTGGGAGGAGTTGCCCGCCGTCACTACCCCGTTCCCTTCCGGCCGGAAGACGGTCTTTAGCGCCGCCATCTTCTCCGCGTCCACGACGCCCCGGATGCCCTCGTCGCTCGTCAGCTCCACGTCGTTGCCGTCCGCGTCGAGGCCGGGAGTGGAGAGTATCTCCCGGTTGAACTCCTCGCGAGCGGCCTGGCTCGCCCGGTGGTGGCTCTCGGCGGCGAGCGAGTCTACGTCCCGGCGCCCGATCTCCCACCGCTCCGCGATACGCTCGGCGCTCTCACCCTGGTGGATGAGGTCCTGCTTATCTAGCAGCGCGGGGTTGAGCCTCGCGTAACCGCCCGAGCCGGCGTCCGGTGCGCCGCCGAGGTCACTGAACATTGGAGTGCGGGTCATGCTCTCGACCCCGCACCCGATGGCGTAGGTCATGTCTCCGGCGGCGATGGCCTGGGAGGCGAAGTGGACCGCCTGCTGGCTGGAGCCGCACATGCGGTTGATGGAGACCGCCGGGACCGTCACCGGGAACCCCGCGAGCATCACTGCGAGCCTACCGACGTTCGCGCCCTGTTCTCCGGCCTGTGTGACGGTGCCGTTGATGACGTCTTCCACCTGGGACGGGTCGATGCCGGCCCGCTCGACGAGACCGTTCAGGGCGTGGGCGAGCAGGGAATCGGGGCGCACCTCCCGGAATGCGCCGCCACGCCTGCCGAATGGCGTGCGGACGGCCTCCAGTACGACGGGCTCGCTCATCTTCCGGTCCTCTCGCTCACGGTTTTACTGAAAGTTTCACGTCCATGTTACCCCGCGTGGCGCGTGAGTAGGGACAGACTCCGTGCGCGTCCTGCATCAAGGCCTCGGCCTCTTCGCGCGGCAGGTTGGGCAGGTCGCCGATCAACTCGGCCTCCAATCCGAAGCCGCCCTCGGGATGCCGGCCAATGCCCACCCGCGCGGTGACGGAGGCGTCGGTCACGTCCTTTTTCTGCTGGCCGGCGACGCGCCGGAGGGCGTTCTCGAAGCAGGCCGCGTACCCGGCAGCGAAGATCTGCTCGGGGTTCGTGCCGCCCCCGCCCGGCCCGCCGAGCTCCTCGGGCATCGAGAGGTCCAGCTTCAGCAAACCATCCGACGTCTCGACGTGGCCCCGACGGCCACCCTGGGCCGTCGCGCTCGCGTTGTACAGTGCCTTCATTCGTCTTCCTATCTCTCGACTATGACCGATACTTCACGCAGAGCCGCTAGCGGCAGGTCGCGCGCCGCCGCCCACGCCTCCCATTCTCCGGCGCTCCGGGTGCGGAA
Organism: uncultured Actinomycetes bacterium; assembly: GCA_937873125.1. Classification (GTDB taxonomy): domain Bacteria; phylum Actinomycetota; class Rubrobacteria; order Rubrobacterales; family Rubrobacteraceae; genus JACDDK01. The sequence goes on from CALMWA010000031.1 coordinate 2,041, forward strand.
CGCGCGTGCCAGGTCTTCGTACCCGGCGTCTTCCAAGCCCAGCTCGTCGAGGAGCTTCCGCCAGAAGTGCGGCTCCAGGGCGGCCACGGAGAGCCACCCCTTGCTCGTTTGGTACAGGTTGTACTCCGGCAGTCCGCCGCCGAGACTCCCACCTGGAGCCGTCAGCCCGTGCCGCAGCGGTTCGGCGAAGTCCGCCGCCGACTCCGCCAGTGAGACCTCCGCGTAACCTACGCTGCGTCCACGCTCTCTGCCGAGCAGCAGCGCCAGCGCCGCGCTCACCGCCCGCTCGGCGCCTGCGAGATCGGCGAGCAGGGTGCGCGGGAGATCCGGGGGTGAGAGAAGTCCCAGCCCGGCCTGATACGTGAGGTCGTGGCCCGGCACGTCATCGTCGGGGGCCGGGTGTCTGAATATGGCGCCCTGCGAGAGCCGGGGATGCCGGACGCTCAGCTCTTTCCAGCCGACACCGAGCCTCTCTAGCGCCCTGGATCTGCTGGAGGTCAGTAGCAGGTCTGCGTTTTCGAGAAGCCCTTCTAGCCGGGCGCGGTCCTCCGGTTGCTTGAGGTCGAGAGTCGTGATTTTCTGACCGCGCGCCAGATCCTCGTAATACGCTGGGGCAGCCCATGCGAGGAGGTCTCCGGATGGCGGCTCGACTTTAGTCACGCTGGCGCCGAGACCTCTGAGCCTGGCGGCGGCGACCGGCCCCGGAAGGTTGACGGCCAGAGAAACGACCCGCATCCCTCGGAGTGGTTCCAGAGCGGCTACGGGCTGAGTCAACCGTCCACGACCGTCAGCGTGATGCGGCTCGGGTGCTCTGCGTCGTGGACGATGATCTGATGCGCGACCGCGCTGTTCGAGGAGTTCACGGCGCTCTCGCCGGTGTTCAGGTTACGCTCCCAGCGGGGGTGGGAGCTTGAGGTGATCTCCACCCGTATCCGATGCCCCGCCTTGAACGTAATGCCGGTCGCCCATAAGTCTATCGCGTACTCGTACACCTCATCCGGCTCGATAGGGCTAGGCTTCGTCGGCGTTATTACGCCCGGCGCCGGATAGCTCTCCCGGGCGCTCGCCCGGAGAATCCCATCCGTCACCCCGATAGCCCGCCCGTCCGGGTACACGTCCACCAGCCGCGCCACGAAATCCGTATCCGGGGCGGAGGAGGCCGCGAAGATCGTCGCGTACACGTTCCCGAGAACAGTGTAGTCCTCCGGCAGCGGCTCGCTGGTGTAGACGAGCACGTCGGGACGCTTCTCGATGGGTCGCTGGTCGCGCGGTCCGGCGCCGTGGATCGGGGCCATGAGCGCCGCGCCGCCGACCGTCGGGACCGGGTTGGCGGGGTCGTAGTCGTATTTGTCCGGGGGCTCTTCGCCGGGCACTTCGCGGGTGAGCCCGCCGTCTGCGCGCAGGTGCCAGCGCTCCTCGCGGGAGCCGGGGACCGGCCACTCCTCGTAGCCGCGCCAGCGGTTCTCACCCATCACGAAGACCTGAACCGGCGGCGTATTCGCGAGCTTGGAGTCGTCGTCCTTTAGGGTAGCGTCGAACCAGGCGAGGTGGGCGTCGGTCAGGTCGCCCCGGTAGTCGAGGAAGATGCCGGAGGAGCCGATCCCGAAGTCCAGCTCGCCGAGCGTGCTGGCGAAGTTGCCGTGGGTCCACGGCCCGACCATCAGGCGCGGCGGACGCATCCCGGCCTCGTGCGAGCGTTCTTTCATGGTCTCGTACTGACGGATCGTCTCCCCTATAAAGCAGTCGTACCAGCCGCCGATGTGGAAGGTGGGGGCGTCTACTTTGTCGTACTTGCCGTCGATGTTGAGGTATTCCCAGCCCTCGTCGTCCACGCCGCGGGCAAAGCCGCCCTGCACGAACGGGACGAGGTCGTCGGGGTTCGGGAGAGAGGAGAGGGGGAGGGTATCGTATCCGCCGCCGGACAGAATGCCGTCTATTACCTCGATCAACTCGGGCAGCTTCTCCCCGATCTTCTCCCGGTCTCCGGCGTACTTGCGGATGAGGACGTCCGGAGCGAGCGCGGTCTGCGCCCAGTAGTGCATCAGGCCTAGCTCCTGTACTCCGCCGCGCATCTGGACGCCGTTTAGGTGGTTTCCCCAGGTGATGCCGGGGGCCATGCTCTTGAGGGACGGCGGCTGCATTACGGCGGCGTGCCACTGTGTCTTGCCGAAGTAGGAGAGACCGTACATCCCGACGCGGCCGTTGGAGCCGGGGAGCTTCGCCGCCCACTCGACGGTGTCGTAGCCGTCCTCGTACTCCTTGACAAACGGGGTGAACTTGCCCTCGGAAGCGTACCGGCCCCGCACGTCCTGCACGACGACGATGTAGCCGGCCTCCGCCGCCTTTACCGGATCCAGGTACGAAGTGCCTAGCGGCAGGTCCTTGCCGTAGGGCAGCCGGGTCAGCAGGACCGGGTACTCGCCGTCCGCGCCGTCACCGGCCGGGTTGTAGACGTTCGACATGAGGGTCGTGCCGTCACGCATCTCGGCCGGGACGTTCTTCTGGATCCTTATCTCCGTGGGGCTCATCCGTCTCCTGTTCGTGATCCGTTACCGTCGGGCGCGTACGAAGCGCCTCACAAGCAACCCGGCCAGCAGCGCGAGACCAGCGGGCAAGGCGACGGATAGGATCCGCAGCGCCCGCACGGCGCGCCGCATACCGGCCGCGTCGTTCAGGTGTGGGAAAGGCTCGTCCGGCGTCTCGACGCCGAGAAACTCGCACAGCGGCCCCCAGCCCTCTCTCACCTCGTAGACCAGCAGCTTCTCCGCAGGGACCTCCCGCTTCACCCTCTCGTTGTGACGCTCGAAGACCTGCATCGCGTAGGCCCGGTCCTCGAAGCGGCCGTCGAAGGTCCCCCGCCAGATGATCTCCTCGATCATGTCGCCCCGCATGAACCCGCCGAAGATGACGAGGGTCATGACGCCGTAGACGAAACGCGAGATGTGGGAGCGTTCAGCCGCCTCGTTCAACTCGTAGATCGTGGAGCGTGTGCTCTCGTACCACTTCTCGGGATCCCGCATGCTCAGGAGCACCTTCGCCTCCGGGTACTCCTCCATGAGCTCCCTGTAGAACGTGCAGGCCGGCCAGTCCACGGCTGCCTCGTATCCGCCGAGAAAGCCGTCCCAGTCCACCGGCTCTCCCCGCCACGCGGCCTGCCACAGATCCGCGTGCTCCGGGTGGGCGAAGACCTCCGTCATGTGGTAGCAAGGACCGAAGCCCAGAGTCTCCAGCGCCGCCTTCAGGGACGACGTCCCCGTCCGACCGAAGCCGGCGCCTATGACCTGCATAGCTTTCGCTCGTCTTGCGCTGTCGAGATCATTCCTCGCATGCTACACCGTCATCATCACCGTCTCCATCCGATCCAGGTACGACGGGTATATTGCTCGGGGAAGTAGAGCAGTCTATACCACCGGAAGGCAGCGAGGGATCGTTCGGTATAGGGGCGTTCGGATCGGGGTCTGGATCAGGATCGGGGTCCGGGCCTGGGGCGGGTGAAGGCTCCGCCAGGGTCGTTTCGGGAGAGGTGATCTCGGGTCCGGTAGTTTCGGGAGCCTGAGCGGCGAGTATGTCGTTCGCCTGATCGTCGCGCAAGATGAGCTTCCACTCGTCTCCGTCTTTGAACATCTCTTGCACGACAGAGTTGGTTGTGATGCTGTCATCAGTGCCATAGAAAGTCCGGTCCATCTGGTAGGAAGCCTCGCTGGGAGTAGAGGAGATCGGAGTCAAAGCTTCCAGGCTCAGATACCATTGACCCCACACTGACTCGAAGTACATTAGCCAGACTCCCAGAGTGATACCTTGCGTGGTTGCGGGATCCAACATCTCATAGATCTCTTTGTAGGCTCGCTGGTTGAAGTAAGCATGATAGACGTAGAGATAATCATCCGATGGGATTTCGGATCGGCTGTTGCCGGTCAGGTCGATCTTGACCTGTTCTCCAGAGTTCTCTAAGTTCAACTGCGTGGGAGTGGTGCCGCCAGGCACCTCGAAGAACATCGTTGAGGCCCGCTTCTCGGCGGGACCTAGTTCCGCCGCGGCGGTCTCACCACCGGAGCGAACATCGATTGTCTCATCCAGAGGATAACTGGAGCCTTGAGAATCCTCGATCGTGGCTTCCGTCTCCAGAATTACCGGAGCACCGGAGGTGTTCTCGGCGACGTAATCGACCGCCACGTATTCTCCTGAACTTTCACGAACCTCGGGGGACGCCGCGCGGTCTGAGATAAAGTCCACGGTGGTCTCCGCGCGGACATCGAAGACCCGGATGGAGAGGTCGCCCACGTCCACGGCTTCGCCCACGCTTGGGGAGGGTTTCGTAGCCTGCTCGGTCGAGGAGGACGTGGTGGCGTCTCGTGTGCTCTCTTTGTTGCTCCTGGCCTCGGGCTTGTTCTCCTGGTCCTGTTGTGAACTCTCTTCTGGAGTGCAGGCGATGATCGTAGCCAGAATTATTAGTATTCCGGCTATGAATGAGAGCCTGTACAAGCTCTTAACCTTTCGCGGAAGTGTAGCCCTCGAACTGCTCGCGCAGCTTGAGCTTCTGGAACTTGCCGGTGGCGGTCATTGGGATGGACTCTACGAACTCGTAGGCGTCCGGGAGCCAGAATTTGGCAAAGTCTTTCGCGAGGTGGTCGCGCAACTCATCCTCCGTGACGCTCTCGCCCTCCTTGAGTACGATGGCGGCGAGCGGGCGTTCGTCCCATTTCTCGTGGGGGATGGCGATGACGGCGGCCTGGGAGACGGCCGGGTGGGCCATCAGGGCGTTCTCGAGGTCCACCGAGGAGATCCACTCTCCTCCGCTCTTTATGAGGTCCTTGCTCCTGTCCATGATCTTGATGAACCCGTACTCGTCTATGGTGACGATGTCCCCGGTCTTGAACCACCCGTCGTCCGTGAACTTATCCGCGCCCTCCGGCGCCTCGTAGTACGACGACGCGACCCACGGCCCGCGCACCTCCAACTCGCCCATGCTCTCGCCGTCCCACGGCACGAAGCCCTCGTCGCCGCGAGCCCGGATCTCCACGAGCGGCACCGGATAGCCTTGCTTGGCCCGGTAGTCTAGTTGCTCGTCCTCGGACTGCTCCCGCACCGGCGTCGGAAGGTTCGCGACGCTCCCGATGGGGCTCATCTCCGTCATCCCCCAGGCGTGTACGACCTTCAGGCCGTGGCGCTCGTCGAACGCCTTTATAACCCCTTTGGGGACCGCCGAACCACCGATAGCCATCGCCCGCAGCGCCGAGAGGTCGTGCTTCCCCTGCTCCTTGTCCAGAGCCTGCAGCACCGCGAGGAAGACCGTCGGGACGCCGGCGGTAAACGTCACCTTCTCCTGCTCGAAGTCCTCGATGACGCTCGCCGGGTCCAGGTGTGGCCCCGGCATCATCAGCTTCGCGCCGACGAGCACCGAAGCGTAAGGCATCCCCCAGGCGTTGACGTGAAACATCGGGACGATGGGCAGAACGCAGTCGGCCTCGGAGAGCGCGAAGGTATTGCCCAACGAGACCATCATCGAGTGCAGTACGGTGGAGCGGTGTGAGTAGAGCGCGCCCTTCGGACGGCCCGTAGTGCCGGAGGTGTAACATAGCGCGGCGGCCTGGTCCTCGTCGAACTCCGGGTACTCGAACTCTGACTCGTCCGCGTCCGCGAGCAACTCCTCGTAGGAAAGCATGCCTTCCGGCACGTCGCCGTTCTCCGTTACGATTATCGCGTGCTCCACGTTCACCCGGTCGCGGAACTTTTGCCACACGGGTACCAGAGTCTCGTCCACGAGCATGACTCTGTCCCCGGCGTGATCCGTGATGTATGAGAGGTCGTCTTCGTGCAGCCGGGGGTTGAGCGTATGCAACACCGCCCCGGACGTCGGCACGCCGAAGTACGCTTCGAGGTGCTGGTAGGTGTTCCAGCCCAGAGTCCCGACCCGGTCGCCATCTTTGATCCCCAGCTTCTTGAGGGCCACCGCCAGCTTCTTGGCGCGGACGACGAAATCCGCGTAGGTATAACGGTGGAAAGACTTATCCGGGCGGCGGGTGACGATCTCGCGGTACCCGTAGAGCTGCTCCGCGCGCCGCAGCATGTACGGTAGCGTAAGCTGGAAATCCTGAACCAGACCTTTCACCGGTGCTCCTCCTTCGACTTGATGGATGCCGGACTCCCCTTTCCCACGGAGACTCCGTACCGCTCGATGTTAGCATTGCAAAGCAGCGTGCGGCAACACGGAGGCGTACGGAGCACCAATGGAAGACCGCGAGTTCAGGGTGGTGGCGGCAACGTTCTTCGGCAAGGTCGAAGTTGCCCGCTACCCGACCCGTGAGCAGGCCGAGTGGCGGCTTAAAGAACTGAACGAGTGGTTGGAGCGAAACCCACGCGGCTACGTCCAGTACCTCATAGAGCCCGTCGAAGAGCCGTGCGAGGAGCGCTGAAGTAACTTCCAGCTGAGCTTTCTTCAGACAAGCCTTCGGAGACTGCGTGAATTTGGGACTTTGAAGTGAATCTTGCCGAGGGCTATACCGCAACTTGTAGAGAGACTATTCTAACCTTTGTAAATACAGAGTGGCTTCAATATCAGCGCCGGCTTCCGCAGCAGGACATCTGCCTCGTCTATTTTGAACCCTATGTCCAGATCTCCTGGTGCGCTCTGTAGGGCCGGCAGCATCTCGAGCATCATTTGACGCTCCATAGGCAGCATCGGAGCGTTCCTGACTATGCGAGCGGCTAGTACTTCATCTCCGCCTTCAAGCTTTCGCTCGACCTGAGCGACGAAGGTGGCCCTACCTGAAAACTCATCCAACGGGACGCGCAATCCGCTCCTCTTTACTGGTGCGACGAGTTTGTATTCGGGAGCGGTACCCTCCATCTCGGCGAACACAACTAGGGCCTTCTGATCCTTGTTCTTGCCGTGGAATAGCTTCTCCGCCTGCCGGGCGATCTCTACAAGCTCCTCGACATCGCCCGGATCCTCTTCCAGGTTCTCGCCCATCTCAGACCATCCCTGAGCAATACTCACGAATTGGTGGAAAGGGTGTATCCTGATCTCGGCCTTGAACTCGTAGAGTTCGTCCTCCTCGATCTGTTCGTGAACGTCCGGGGTGTAGGACTCGATGCTCCCAATCTCGTCCTTATCGCGCAGCTTCTCCAGGAGAAGGGTGATGGCGGAGTGTTCTGTCCTTTTGCGAAGGATTTCCTCCTCGTACTTGCGGGCCTTTGTCTTTCCTATCTTGCCCTTGACATTAGCGCCAGAGAAGCCGAATCCCGCACCAAGCTCTCCGCCTCCCGATCCTTCGTCGGCGGCTCTAGAGAGTATTTCTTCTATGGAGCCGCCTTCGAGAGCGGACAAGGAGTTGACCGCTTCGTTACCGTCGATGAATAGAAACCTTCTGTACGAGCCCTTCTTGGGCTTTTTGAAACTCGCCATTTCGTAAAGATAAGAGATTC
>CALMWA010000032.1 GCA_937873125.1 uncultured Actinomycetes bacterium
ATCTCTGATGCTCCTTTGGACGGGGAACTCTCTGATGGCCCTCTTTTTACCTTACAGACCACGCAACACACATCTAGCACGGGATACAGATAGTCCGGGGTGTAGTAGCCGTCCAGAGGAACTGGGCTGAGGAAGAGCATGGCGGGAAATCGGTTGGGGTTGGCCAGGGCGAGTTCCACGGCGACAGCGGCTCCGAAAGAGTGGCCGACGAGCACGGGGCGTTGCACATCCATGCTGTCGAGAAAGCGAGTCAGGCTCTCCGCGTAGCTGGTCATGGAAGGGGAGAAGCCACGGACGCCGGTACTCCTACCGAAACCGGGAAGGTCGGGGGCCAGGAGCCGGGAGCCTGGAGGCGGGTCTGTCAGCACCTCGCGCCACCAGGACTTGCCGGCGAAGTTACCGTGGATAAAGAGCACGGGCTGTTCGCCGCTACCAGCCTCCAGATACGCTAACGGGCTCATACGCTGAAAACTCTCCGCTACCGGGGGTTCAGGAGCAGCTTACCGGTCGTCTTGCGGCCTTCGAGGTCGGCGTGAGCTTCGGCGGCCTCTTCGAGCGGGTAGGAGCCTCCGATGGTGAGCTTCAGGTCGCCGGAGGAGATCCAGCCGAGCGTCTCCCGCAGGCTCGGGACGAAGAGGTCCGGACGGCTCATGATCTGGGGCAGGTAGAACCCGACGACCGCGTGACAGCGCTTCATCAGGGCGACAGGCATGATGCTCCCCCGCTCCCCGCTCGCCGCCCCGAAGACGACCATGCGCCCGAAGACGTTCAGGCACTTGAGGTTCTTCTCTAAGAAATCGCCGCCGACCATCTCCAGGATGATATCCGCGCCCTTGCCGTCCGTCGCATCGCGAACCTTCTGCGGCCAGTCTTCTTCGGTATAGTTGATGAGAACGTCGGCGCCGAGGGAGCGGGCGAGATCCAGTTTCTCCTCGCTGCTCGCAGTGGCGACGACCTTACCGGCGCCGAGTAGCTTCGCCATCTGGACGGCGAGGGTGCCTACGCCACCGGCTGCCGCATGCACGAGGACACTCTCGCCATCTTTGAGGCTCCCGGAGGTCTTTATGCAGTGGTAGGCGGTGAGACCCTGCAAGGGTATCGCGGCAGCCTCGTCAAAGCCCAGGCCGTCGGGGATCGGGATGAGGTTCCGGGCGGAAGCTACGGCGTACTCGGCGTAGCCACCGGTTGCGAGGAGTGTAACCACACGGTCGCCGACTGAGACGTCTTCGACACCGATGCCCACTTCGGTTACGATGCCGGCGACTTCGGAACCGGGTACAAAGGGTAGTTCCTGGCTAACGACGTACTGGTTACGGCGGCGCATGGTATCGGCGTAGTTGATGCCGGCGGAATGGACTTCGATCAGGGCTTCGCCCTCACCCGGCGCGGGGCGCTCAGCTTCCACGTACTGGAGCACCTCCGGCTCCCCGAACTCCTCCACCAGAATCGTCTTCATCCGCGACATGCCGCTCCTTTTCCGGGCTCTCGTCTGCCGCGCCAACTATATCAGGCGTCCCAAGAGCGGGACCTTGTGTTCAATTCCCGACGTGCCAAGAACATTCCGGCGGTTCAGCGCCGGTCCCGGCTATACTGGGGTCTGAGAGTTGCAGGGAGAAGGGGCGTGGGAGCGGCGGAGGAGGTGAGCGGCTTGAACGAGCCGCGCAGGGTTCCGTTCGAGGAGTTGGATTGGGCGGACGACGGCCCCGGCATCCGGGCGCGGGAGGTGGAGGTGTCGGGCGCTCGCTGGGCTATCGTGGAGTATGGCGAGGGTGCAAGCCGGGAGGAGTGGTGCGAGGAAGGCCACAGGGGGTTTGTTTTGTCGGGAGAGATCGAGTACCAGTTCGACGATGGGCGCGAACCGCTCCGGGCCGCCGAGGGTGAGGCTCTCTTGCTGCCACCGGCCACTTTAGGCGCGGGGACTCATCGGGGCCGCAACCTGGCTTCCGGGCCGACACGGCTCTTTCTCATAGACGACGCCGGGGAGTAAGAGAGTGCTCCCGCTCGAAGGCGTAAAAGTGCTGGACCTTTCTCGCGTTTTGGCCGGTCCCTACGCGACGATGATCCTCGCCGATCTGGGGGCGGACGTGCTGAAAGTCGAGCATCCCGAACGCGGCGATGACACCCGTCACTGGGGGCCGCCGTTCGCCGGAGTGGGGGCGGAGCGAGAATCAGCGTACTTCCTCGCCGTAAATCGCAACAAACGCTCCCTCGGCGTGGACCTCAAGACAGCAGAAGGATTGGAGCGCATAAAGAAGCTCGCCGCGAGCGCCGACGTGATCATAGAGAACTGGCGGCGTGGGGCGCTGGAGAAGATGGGGCTCGGCTACGAGACGCTAAAGGAGTCGAACCCGGATCTCGTCTACTGCTCTATCACCGGCTTCGGTCCAGGCCCGGACGAGAACCGGCCCGGCTACGATTTTCTGGTGCAGGCGCGCGGCGGCGTCATGGGCATCACCGGCCAGCCGGACGGCGAGCCAACGAAGGTCGGTGTCGCGGTGTCGGACATTTTCTGCGGCATGTACGCCTCGAACGCAATCCTGGCGGCGCTGCACCGCCGCTCCGTGACCGGCGAGGGCGCGCGCATCGAAGTGCCGCTCTTCGAGTCAACTTTGGGTTGGCTGGCGAATCGGGGGCAGGAGTACCTGATCTCCGGCCACGATACCGGCCTGATCGGGAACACCCATCCCTCGATCGTCCCCTATCAGACCTTCGACGCCTCCGACAAGCCTCTGGTGGTCGCCGTCGGCAACAATAGCCAGTTCGTCGCGCTGTGCGAGGTTATCGGTCGCCCCGAGTTGGCTTCGGACGAAAGGTACGCTACCAACCCCGACCGCGTCGCCAACCGCGTGGAGCTGGTCGAGATGTTGCAGGACGAGTTTCACAAGAAGACAGCGGATGAGTGGGCCGGGGAGATCCGGTCAGCCGGTGTTCCGTGCGGCCCGGTCAACACGCTCGCGGACGTATTTGAGGACGAACACGTTTTGGGCTCGGGGATCATGCGGGAAGTGGAGCATCCCAACGCCGGAAAGCTGAAGATGGTGGGGCCGCCGGTGCTCCTCGATGGCGAACGGCTCCCGGTGCGCCGCCCGCCGCCAACCCTCGGTCAACATACCGGCGAGGTGGGAGACGCAGGCTGGACGTAGACGAACTCTTTCACACGGCTCCCTGATGCCGGGAGTCTCGTATTCGAGAAGGCGATGCTGCACGAGAGGAGCCGTCCGGGCGACTGTCCTGGACGGCTCTTGACGGCTCGTATGGTCTACGGGGTCTAGCTTGCGGTCGGCGACTGCCCCTTGAACGCATCCTGCAGTTCGCCGGGATCTACGCCGTACTTCGAGAGCAGCTCGGCGTCGGTGTCGGTATCCACCTTGTCGGGCAACTCCTTGTCCGCTTCGCTGGCCTTATCAGCGCCGCTCTCGCTACGGATGCGCTCGACGATCATGGCCTTCGGGATCTCCATTTCTCTCCTTTCTTCTCCGGGAGTTACTCGGCGGAGTTGACGAGGATCTTGACGTGGCGGTCTTTGTGGTCCACCAGTTCCTCGAAGCCGCCCTTGACGATGTCCGAGAGGGGGATGCGCTCGGTGATGATCCCCTCAGTCTTGATGCTGCCGTCTTTGAGCATGGAGATAGTGTCGGCGAAGTCCTCGGGCGTGTAGCAGATGGTGCCCTGGACGTTGAGCTCGGCGAGAACGATATCGTTCGGGTTGATTTGCACCGGACCTTCCCAGATGGAGATGATCGTGACGTTTCCACCCTTGCGGGTGGAATGCAACGCGGTCTGTAGCGTCTCCTGGATGCCGGCGGCGTCGAACGAATGCTCCGCTCCCTCGCCGTCTGTCAGTTCCTTGACCCGCTCGACGACACTCTCTTCCGTGGGGTCTATGACCACGTCGGCCCCGAGTTCGACGGCCTTGTTCTTGCGAGCTTCGGAGACCTCCGCGACCATGATCTGGCCCGCCCCGCTCGCCCGCAGACACTGTACGGTAACGGCCCCAATAGGCCCGCCCCCGAACACGATGGCGCTCTGTCCCTCCTTGAATCCGGCCCGGCGCACGGCGCGCAGGCCGACGGCGATGGGCTCGACCAGGGCGCCTTGCTCGGTCGAGAGACCTTCCGGCATCCGGTGGATCATGTACGAGGGTATGACGGCGAACTCGGACATACCACCGCCGCCACCCATCAGGCCGTAGAACCCGAGCTTCTCACAGAGGTTTGTCGCGCCCCGCTTGCACGCCGCGCACTCGCCGCAGCGGAAGACCGGCTCGATGGCGACCTGATCCCCTACGTTCACCCCGGATGAGTCGTCCCCTACCTCGACCACCTCTCCGGCGAACTCGTGCCCGAGGGTAAGCGGCAACGTCTCGCCGGTGATGGGGTGCGGGCTACCTTCGGGCGGGATGAAGATCGGGCCGGCCAGATACTCGTGCAGGTCGGTGCCGCAGATGCCGCACCAGTCCACCTTCACCTTTACGCTTCCGGCCCGTATCTCGGGCTCCGGTACGTCCTCTAACCTTATGTCCTTCGGCCCGTGAAACACGGCAGCTTTCATACTAATGCTCCTTTCTTTTTGTCTACTCCGGGTAAGTCCGTTCCGGAGGGGGCATCTCCGCAGGCATCTCGATTGCCTCGACTATGTGGCCGAGGGCGCTCTCGGTCTCGAAGTAGGCGTAGGCGCCGTCGTTGTTGGTCCCGAAACTGCGGCCGCTCTGCAGGAGTTTGTAACCGGCTTTCTCCATCTGCTGGATCGCCGTGTCTATATCGTCAACGAAGTAGCCGAGGTGGTGAAGTCCCTCGCCATGCTCATTCAGGAACTCCTCGTAGCTGTTCGGCCCCTGGACAGGTTCGATCAGCTCGTACATCACGTTTCCGACCATGGTGATCGCCAGCTTCATAATGTAGTCTTGCTCATTGCCCCGGAAGGTCATCCCCTCGATCCAGTCCGGGCTGAACGTGTACACGCTCCACGGCCCTATCCCGAACTCGTTCACGTAACGCTCCATCGAAGCGTTCAGGTCGCGCACGACCACCGCAACCTGATCTATCGACCCAATACCAACCGGCGACTCAGCCATCCGTCTCCTCTCCCGAACACCCCTAGCGTTCGTAATTAATATAACTATTAACAGAGCCATAACCCAGACGCAATGACTCTTTGAAATTTTCCTGCCGTGTTGGAAATTCGGGTTTTCGTCTTGACCGGGTTCTGCGAGAGGTCCACTATTGAACGTGGGGCAGTTGGGGACGGAATTAGGGGACAGGAGGTTCGGTGATGGAGCGCAACGGCTCGGCCAGGGTTGCCCTGGTCACGGGCGGGGCACGCGGGATCGGGCGTGGTATAGCCCTGCGGCTGGCGGCGGATGGCCTTGATGTGGCGGTCAACGACATCGGGGCGAACAGCGATCAACTAGACGGCGTGGCCGAGGAGATACGGGCTGCGGGCCGACGCTCGGCCACGATCATCGCGGACGTCTCGCAGCCGGACGAGGTCGAGCGGATGGTCGCGAGCGTCGCCGACGAACTGGGACGACTCGACGTTATGGTCGCCAACGCCGGCATAGCCCAGGTGAAGCCGCTCCTCGAAGTCACACCGGAGGACTTCGACGGGCTGATGGCGGTCAACCTCCGCGGGGTCTTTCTGTGCTACAAAGCGGCCGCGCAGCAGATGATCCGTCAGGGAGGCGGCGGCAAGATCATCGGTGCGGCCTCGATAGCCGCCCACAAGGGCTTCGCGATGCTGGGACACTACTCCGCCTCGAAGTGGGCCGTTCGGGGACTCACCCAGGCAGCAGCTCAGGAATGGGCCGAGCACGGCATCACGGTCAACGCCTACTGCCCCGGCATCGTCGGCACCGCGATGTGGGAGCAGATCGACGAGGAACTCGGCGGGTACATGGGGTTGGGGAAGGGCGAGGCGCTAGAGCAGTTCTCGCAGCTGATCGCCCTGGGCCGCGTCGAGACGCCGGAGGACGTGGCGTGCTTCGTCTCGTACCTGGCCTCGAAAGACTCCGACTACATGACCGGCCAGTCCGTCATGATCGACGGTGGCGTTCTCTTCTCGTAGGTGAGGCTGAAAGGGGCGAAGATTTAGTTCTTGACACAGATTTCTACACCATATATCGTGGCATTTGCTACAAAACTCAGGGGAAAGGAGCGTCCATGACGGAAGTTGCCGGCGCTAAAGAACTAAGCAAGGAAGAACTGCTCGACGCCTACCGGACGATGCGCACGATCCGGGACTTCGAGGAGCGGCTGCACGAGGAGTTCGCGACGGGTGAGATCCCCGGCTTCGTGCATCTGTATGCTGGTGAGGAGGCGATAGCCGCCGGGTTTATGGCGCACCTGGACGAGGACGACTACATAGCCTCGACGCACCGCGGTCACGGGCACGCCATCGCCAAGGGCTGCGACCCGAAGGCGATGATGTTCGAGATCTACGGCAAGCAGGACGGCCTGTGTCACGGCAAGGGCGGCTCCATGCACATCGCCGACCTGGACAAGGGCATGCTCGGCGCGAACGGCATCGTCGGCGGCGGACCTCCGCTGGTGTGCGGCGTCGGGCTCTCGGCCCGGACGCGCGGCACGAATCAGGTCGCCGTCTCGTTCACGGGCGACGGCGGCGCTAACCAGGGCACGGTCTTCGAGAGCCTGAACCTGGCGAGCGCGTGGGATCTGCCATGCATCTTCGTAATCGAGAACAACGGCTACGCCGAGGCGACCGCCCAGGCCTTCTCCAGCAAGGGCATAGACATCGCCAAGAGGGCTGACGGCTTCTCCATGCCGGGCGTCGTAGTCGACGGCCACGACTTCTTCGCCGTGTACGAGGCGGCCGGCGAGGCCATCCGGCGTGCCCGAGAGGGTGGCGGGCCGTCCATGATCGAGTGCAAAGTCAACCGCTACTTCGGACACTTCGAGGGAGACGCCCAGACCTACCGGGCCGCGAACGAGGTCGAGGAAGTCCGCAAGGAGAAGGACTGCCTGATGCTCTTCCGCCGGCGCGTCACCTCCGCGGGCCTTGTAAAGGAGTCGGAGCTGGACCAGATAGACGAGGAGGTCAAGAACTACATAGACGAGTGTGTACGGGAAGCCAAGGCGGCCCCCGAGCCCACCCCGGAGCACCTCGTCACGGACGTGTACGCGTCTTATTAGGATAGTCGGCATCAGCGGGGGTCGGGTGCCGGGTAGAGAGTCCCGGTAACGCCCTTCCCCCTACCTTTCAACGGAGGGAGAGTACAGAGTGGCGCGTATAACGTATATGCAGGCGATAAACGATGCGCTCGCGCAGGAGATGGAGCGCGACGAGACGGTGGTCGTGTTCGGCGAGGACAATGTCGGCGGGACGGGGAGCCCCGGAGAGATGGACGCCTGGGGCGGCGTCATGGGCGTAACCAAGGGGCTGTACGGCAAGTTCCCGAACCAGATCTTCGACACCCCCATCAGCGAGTCGGCGTTTATCGGGGCGGCGGCCGGAGCGGCTTGTTCGGGTTTGCGGCCCGTGGCGGAGTTGATGTTCGTTGACTTCATGGGCGTGTGCTTCGATCAGATCTTCAACCAGGCCGCCAAGTTCAAGTACATGTTCGGCGGCAAGGCCAAGACACCGATGGTGATACGGACGATGTACGGGGCGGGCATCCGGGCGGCGAGCCAGCACTCCCAGGCCCTGTATCCGCTATTCACGCACATCCCCGGCCTCAAGGTCGTAGTACCCTCGACACCGTACGATGCCAAGGGGCTCATGATCGCCTCGATCCGGGACGACGACCCCGTGATCTTCTTCGAGAACAAAGTCCTGTACGCGGTCGAGGGCGAAGTTCCGGACGAAGCGTACGCTATACCCCTCGGCGAGGCGGAGATCGTGCGCGAGGGCGATGACGTTACCATCGTCGCCATAGGCCGCATGGTCTCGATGGCCGAACAGGCTGCGGCGGACCTCTCCAGCGACGGGATAGAGGTCGAGATCGTGGACCCGCGCACCCTCTCGCCGCTGGACACGGACACTATCTACGAGTCCGTCGAGAACACCGGCCGCCTGGTGGTCGTGGACGAGGCGAACCCGCGTTGCAGCATGGCCTCCGACATAGCGTCCCTGGTCGCCCAGAACTGCTTCGAGCACCTGAAGGCCGCCCCGCAGATGGTCACGGCCCCGCACGCTCCGCCGCCGTTCAGCCCGTCTTTGGAGGACCTCTACGTCCCCGACCCGGAGAAGGTCGCCGACGCCGTGCGTAAGACCGTCGGGCAGGGTGTAGCCTCTTGAGCGAGGCAACAGGGCTCACCAAGCTTGGCATGCCCAAGTGGGGCCTCTCGATGACCGAGGGGACCGTCGTCCAGTGGCTCGTGGAAGAGGGAGCCGAGCTCGGCAAGGGCGACGAGGTCGTTGAGGTGGAGAGCGAGAAGATCAACAACGCCGTCGAGTCGCCCGCCCCAGGCGTCTTGCGGCGGCAGGTCGCCAAAGAGGGCGAGGTCCTCCCGGTCGGGGGTCTGCTCGGCGTGATCGCCGACGCCTCCGTGCCGGACGAAGACATAGACGCCTACGTCCAGGAGTTCCAGGCTACCTTCGTCCCAGAGGAAGAGGAGGCCGGCGGCCCCGAGCCGGAGACAGTCGAGGTCGGCGGCAAGAACATCCAGTACCTCAAGATGGGCGAAGGAGAGGGCGTCCCGCTTCTTCTCCTCCACGGCTTCGGCGGCGACATCAACATCTGGGTCTTCAACCAGGAGGCGCTGGCCGCCGAACGCACAGTGTACGCCATAGACCTGCCCGGACACGGCGGCTCCACTAAAGACGTGGGCGAGGGCGACCTCGTCTCGCTAGTGGACGTGGTAGAGGGCTTCATGGACGCGATGGGGATAGAGAAGGCGCACGTCTTCGGTCACTCGATGGGCGGCGCAATCGCTGGCTCTCTCGCAATAAAGCACCCGGAGAGGGTGCAGTCGCTGGCGCTCATCGCCAGCGCGGGGCTCGGAGAGGAGATCAACGGCGAGTACATCGAGAGCTTTATCGCCGCCAACCGGCGCAAAGAGATGAAGAGCGCCCTCGGCCTCCTCTTCGCCGACCAGGACCTGGTGAACCGCCAGCTCGTCAACGACGTCATAAAGTTCAAGCGGCTCGACGGGGTGGACGAGGCCTTGCGGAAGACCGCTAACAAACTGTTCCCCGGCGGGAAGCAGGCCGACGTGCCGGACCTCTCCAACGTCGAGGTCCCGATGCTCGTCGTTTGGGGCCGCGAGGACCAGATAGTGCCGGTCTCCCACTCGGAGAACGTGCCGGGCCACGCCCGCGTGGAGATCCTCGACGACACGGGGCACATGCCCCAGATGGAGGCCGCCGGACAGGTCAACCGCCTGATCGGGGAGTTCCTAGATAGTCAGGACGATTAGCACCATGTCCGGGGCGGTGACCGTTGGCGTCATAGCCAACCCTGCCTCGGGCCGGGACATACGGAGGCTCGTCTCCGGGGCCTCCGTCTTCGACAACGGCGAGAAGGGCAACATGGTCTACCGTCTCATGGTGGGCCTCGCCGCCGTGGGCGTGGAACACGTCCTGATGATGCCCGCCGCCTCCGGGCTCTACGACAGCCTGGAGCGGACGCTAAGGGCGGCGGCCCCGGCCATAGCCGCGGAACATCGTCCG
The DNA here is from genome assembly GCA_937873125.1 of uncultured Actinomycetes bacterium. GTDB lineage: Bacteria > Actinomycetota > Rubrobacteria > Rubrobacterales > Rubrobacteraceae > JACDDK01. The sequence continues at coordinate 9,628 of CALMWA010000032.1, forward strand.
ATGCCGGACCTCGAACTGATCGAGATGAAAGTCCGGCACAACGCCCGCGATACGATCTACGCGATCTCGGAGATGGAGCATCGGGGAGTGGCGGCGATCCTGGTCCTCGGCGGCGACGGTACTAGCCGGATCGTCGCCCGCCACTGCGCGCGCGACATCCCCCTGTGCACCCTCTCGACCGGCACCAACAACGCCTTCCCCGAGATGCGCGAGGCGACCGTAGCCGGCATAGCTACCGGCCTCGTCGCGACCGGGAGGATCGGCGACGAGGCGTTGCGCCGGGAGAAGATCCTGCGCGTCGGCCTGAACGGTGATGCTCACCACGACTGCGCCCTCGTGGACGTGGCCATGAACTCGGAGCGCTTCGTGGGCGCCCGCGCCCTCTGGCGTCCCCGTGAGATATCCGAGATCGTGGTTTCGAGCGCCCGCCCCGACGCCGTGGGACTCTCCTCGATCGCGGGTCTCCTGGACCCCACCTCCCGCGATGCTCCCCACGGCCTCCACATCCGCCTCGCGCCGCCCGAGGACGCCGAGATCGTCCTGACCGTGCCCCTGGCCCCCGGCCTGGTCGTCCCGATCGGAGTAAACGAAGTGAACCGCATCGAGCCCGGCGCATCGGTCGAGCTAACCGCCGGTGTCGGCAGCGTCGCCCTCGACGGCGAGCGGGAGATAGAGATCAGCGCGGCTGACGAAGTCGAGGTCCGGTTAGATCTAGCCGGTCCGCTCACCATAGACGTGAGCGCGGCCATGCGCGAGGCGGCCCGGCGTGGACTGTTGAATGGTTCTCTCTAGGGCGAATTGTGAAAGGGTTCAGAGCGGTCATTTGCGGGCCGTTGGCAAGACCAAATGCCAAAATTGAAAATTGCAACGGCTAATCGCTGAGAGCTCTAGTACCCCCACTCATCGTGAGCGAGTGGCGCTTGGTTGAGCTCGTCGCGGTAGAGCCGCCACTGGGGCATGAACTCGTCCATAAATGTTTTGAAGCGGTCGTTGTGGTGGCGTTCGAGAAGGTGGACCATCTCATGGACGAGGACATACTCCAGGCAGTGGGGTGGTTTCTTGGCGAGTTCGAGGTTGAGCCAGACGCGGCGGTCCCGGATATTGCAGCTACCCCAGCGAGTCTTCATCTTCTTGACGCCCCAGTCGGCGACGTGTACGCCGATGACGGGCTGCCACTTCTCGATGAGATCGGGGATGATGGATTTCATGTGCCCACGGTACCAGTCGTTTAGCAACTGCTCGCGTTTGTCGCGGTCCGTGCCGGGGCGGACGCGCAGGGTTAGCTCCGAGTTGCCCTTGAGGCGGAGGTTGTTCGGGCCGGCTTGTTCGAGAACGCGCAGGCGGTAGCGGCGGCCGAGGAAGAAGTGGCTCTCGCCGCCGACCATTTCGCGTGGGGATTGGCGGGGCTGGGCCGCGAAGGTTTGTTGGTGGCGCCGGATCCAGCGTAGCTTCGAGACCACTGCTAGCCGCACCGCTTCGTCGTCGGTGCGGGTCGGCGCGGAGACACGCACCCGGCCCTCCGGCGGATGAACGCTCAGGTGCAGGTTCTTGATGGGCTTGCGGACGACCTCCACCCGGATGCCGCTAACCTCAATGGTCCCGTGTCTAATACTCACGCTGGTTCTTTACGATCTCGAAGATCTCATCCGTCCGCGTCTCGTACTTCCCCAGTTCCTCGCGCACGGCGTTGAGGACCTCCTTCTCCTTGAACTTGTGACCCCGCCAGTCGTCCTTACGCGTGTAACGTACTGCGGTGTCCACCCGGACGGCGACCGCCTCGTCGTGGTCCAGGTTATCGTAGAGGGCGCGCTTGGCCGAGGTGTCCAGCGAACGCGGATACTCCCCAGCCCCGGACGGATTTTTCACCTTGCCCGCAAGCTCCACCAGGTTGTCCAGGTAGGTCTTGTAGTCCAAAGCGTCGTCCTTGCGCTGCTGGATCAGGGCGTCCAGCAACTCGGACATTTTTTCGTAGTACTTCGGGTTTACCGGTTGCTCGTCGATGATGACCTTGCGGAGGTTGTTCTCTATGGTCTCGGACATCGCCTCGGCGTCCTTGCGGAGTCCCTCGGGGAGGAGATCCAGGGCGCTCTTCCCCTGACGCACGAGGAGATCCACGAGCCCCAACTCGTCGAAGGCGGAGATCTTCTCGCTCTCCTCGGCGCGAACGTAGGTGTCCAGAAGATGCCGCATGGCGGGCTCGTAGCTTTTCATGTCCAGGTAATCGCCGCTGGCTATCTTTATCTCCTGGCGGACTTTTTCGTAGTGGACTACTTCTTCGTGCATGGCGGCGGCCTGCTCGGGGATGTATCCGGCCT